>NZ_JBEYFP010000124.1:0-13100 GCF_040634455.1 Kitasatospora sp. NPDC007106 | reverse complement strand
CGGCGGTGGCCGCCGGGGAGACCTGCTGGAGCGGCGGCTGCTGCACCGGGGGGCGGCGCGCGGGCTGCTGCACGAAGGACTGCTGGTTCGGCTGCTGACCGGGCTGCTGCTGCGGCGGCACGGGCGCCTGCTGCGGGGCGGCGCCCTGCTGGTACGGGTCCTGCACCCAGCCCTGCTGCCCGCCCTGGCCGGCGTACGGGTCCCAGCCCTGCGGCTGCTGCTGGTGCTGCTGGTAGTAACCCTGCTGGCCCTGCTGACCCTGCTGGTAGGCGCCCTGCTGGTACTGGCCCTGCTGCGGGTACTGCCCGGGCTGGGGGGAGGCGCCCTGGCCGTACGCGTCCTGCTGGTAGGCCTGCGGCTGCTGCTCCTGATAGCCGGCGTACGGGTCGTAGCCGTACTGCTGGCCCTGCTGGTGACCCTGCTGCGGCTGCTGCTCCTGGGGCCAGCCCTGCGGGTCGTAGGGGTCGTAGCCCTGGCCGTACGGGTCCTGCTGGTAGCCCTGCGGCCCTCCGCCTGCGGTTCCGGTCACGCCGTCCCTCCCGGGATCAAGGCCGGGCCGGCGCGTAGAGCGCCCGCTTGTGGATGTAACGCACCACGCCGTCCGGGACGAGGTACCAGACCGGCTCGCCCTTGGCGACCCGGTTGCGGCAGTCCGTGGAGGAGATGGCCAGCGCCGGCACCTCGACCAGGGAGACCCCGCCGACCGGGAGACCGGCGTCCGAGAGCGTGTGCCCGGGGCGGGTGCAGCCGATGAAGTGGGCGAGCTCGAAGAGTTCGTCGGAGTCGCGCCAGGAGATGATCTGCGCGAGCGCGTCGGCGCCGGTGATGAAGAACAGCTCGGCGTCCGGGTGCAGGGCGTGCAGGTCGCGCAGGGTGTCGACGGTGTAGGTGGGGCCCTCGCGGTCGATGTCGATCCGGCTGACCGAGAACTGCGGGTTCTCCGCGGTGGCGATGACCGTCATCAGGTAGCGGTCCTCGGCCGGCGTGACGTCCCGGTCGGACTTCTGCCACGGCTGCCCGGTCGGCACGAACACGACCTCGTCGAGGTGGAAGGCACTCGCCACCTCGCTGGCGGCGACCAGGTGACCGTGATGGATCGGGTCGAAGGTGCCACCCATCACGCCGAGGCGCTTACGCGCCTTCGGCGCACCGGTGCTCCCGGCCTGCTGTCCCATGCCGCCACACCTTACGCGACGCCCGTCACGGGGCGGCAAGCCGCCCGGAGAGGTCCGCGGGAGGGAGCGCGCAGCTTCTGTGCAGGCGCTCCCCCGCGGTGTGCGGCCGGCTCAGCGGTCGCGGTTGAAGCGGGTGGTCAGGAAGAGCAGCAGCAGCAGGATGAACAGCGCGGACCCGCCGGTCAGGTAGGGGTTCAGGCTCTCGTGGTTGCCGCCCTCGGCGAGCTGGGTCAGGGCGGGCAGTGCAGCAGTGCTCATGGTCGGCAGGACCTTCTCGGCTCGGGGGCGGACGAGGGTGCGGGCCGTACGGCCTGCGGCCTCATCGTACGGGTGGGCCCTGCGCAACCGCGCGGCGGCCCACCGCGTCTGACCCCTCGTAGGTGGGGGCCCGGCCGGGGCGGCCGCGGCGGCCCGCCGGGCGGGTCAGTCGCGGCCCGCGCGGACCAGGATCCAGGCCAGCAGGCCCACGCCCACGATGGAGCCGATCACGATGATCCGCAGGAACAGGCCGGGGCCGTTCTCGCTGGAGATCGGTCCGGCCAGGTGCGCCAGGGTGGCAGGGGACATCGGGGGTGCTCCTCTCGGTCCGGACCTCGCTCCGGACGACCAGCGTAAGCCGGGGCGTTCCGGACACCGAGCACCGCCCCCGGGCGTACGGTGGACCGCCGGGGACGAGTACGCGCACACGGACGTTGGAGCCAACAGCAGCGGGGGCCGGCCGGGGGGCCGGTGCCGGCGACGACCAGGAGGTACTCACACATGACCGACTTTTCCAAGGACGGCGGCAACACGCCCAGCCGGCGCCGGCAGCGCTTCCCGGAGATCTCCACCCGGGCCTGGGAGCACCCGGCCGACCGGTCGGCGCTGGTGGCGCTGCGCAAGCTGAGCGGCTTCGACGACGTCCTCAAGAAGCTCGCCGGCCTGGTGTCCGAGCGCAGCGTCCGGCTGATGTTCCTGGCCACCGCGGTGAAGACCTCGGAGCGTCAGTTCCCGGAGCTGTACGGCATGGTGCGGGACGCCGCCTACGTGCTCGACCTGGAGAAGGTGCCGGACCTGTACGTCACACAGGACCCGGCGGTCAACGCCATGTGCATCGGCATGGAGACGCCGATCATCGTGCTGACCAGCGGCCTGGTGGAGCTGCTGGACGAGGAGGAGCTGCGGGCCGTCGTCGGCCACGAGGTCGGCCACGCGATGTCCGGCCACGCGGTGTACCGGACGATGCTGCTGATCCTCACCAACATCGCCGCCCGGATCGCCTGGCTGCCGCTGGGCAGCCTCGCCATCATGGGCGTGATCACCGCGCTCAAGGAGTGGTTCCGCAAGGCCGAGCTCTCCTGCGACCGGGCCGGCCTGCTGGCCGGGCAGGACCTGCAGGCCTCGATGCGCGGCCTGATGAAGCTGGCCGGCGGCCACAACCTGGCGGAGATGAACGTCGACGCCTTCCTGGAGCAGGCCGACGAGTACGAGCGCGCGGGCGACCTGCGCGACGGCGTGCTCAAGCTGCTGCAGGTGCTGCCGCAGACCCACCCGTTCGCGGTGGTCCGGGTCGCCAAGCTGAAGAAGTGGGCGGAGAGCGACGAGTACCGCTCGATCCTGGCCGGCGCCTACCCGCGCCGCGGCGACGACCCGCAGACCTCGGTCGGCGCCCAGTGGAAGGCCGCCGCGGACTCCTACTCGCAGTCGGTCAAGGAGAGCAAGGACCCGCTGATGGGCCTGCTGCGGGACGTGGCCGGCGGGGTCGGCACGGTCGGCGGCAAGCTGCGGGACACCTTCGCGGGCGCCCGCTCCGGCGGTTCCGCGGGCCCCGACGGCTCGGACGGCGGCGCCGCGGACGGCGACGGCCGGGACTGACACCGGCGGCGGTGCCGCAGTGACACCGGGCGGGGTGCCCGGGCCGGACGGGCGGGCTCACCGCCCGGCGGCCGGCTTGCCGGTCAGCGGTCCGAGCGCCCCGCACACCTGCCAGGCCGGCCGGCTGCGGTCACCAGGGTCGACGGCCTGCGGTGCGGTCGCCGTGCTGCCCGCCAGCAGCGGCTGCAGGTAGCTGCTCATCGGGGCGCCGCACGAGGTCGGCCCGGCCTGCACCACCGCGTCGACCAGCCGCAGCCGGTCCGAGCTCAGGTCCAGCCGGTCGAAGGCGAACCGCAGCTCCCGGCGGACGCTGACCAGGCTCACCGGCCCGTCCGAGGTGCCGGCCGCCCGGACGGCGTAGACGAAGGTGTGGTCGGTGGTGACCTCCAGCGTCCCGCTGTCGGCCTCGCCCACCCGGACGACGCCGGAGGTCCGCACGCCGTCGACGGCCAGCGCGACCTTCCCCGGGTCGAACCGGACCAGCCAGCCGGTGGCGGCGTGGTGCTGGTCGTCCTGCGGGGTGTTCACGCTGTCGTCGTACTGCGCCTGCTCGCCCGGCGTGACGAGGGCCCGCACCTCGGCCGTCTCCCCCTGGACGAGGGTCGCCGGGGCCAGTGCGGACGCGACGAGGTAGCGCTGCACCACGGAGAGCGCCCGGTTGACGTCCGACCGGGTGAAGTGCGCGGTGGCGGCGCCGGCCGGCAGCGCCAGTCCGGCCGTCCCCTCCCCGTAGGCGGCGGGCAGCGCCGCGAACGGGTGCTCCGGGTCTGCGACCGCGGCCACCGGCCCGGTCGGGCTCAGCGCCACCAGCGAGGTGGTCAGCTGGTTGCCGGACGGCGGCGCGGCCTGCCGGTGAGGCGAACTGACACCGAAGTACACCGCCGCCGCGAAGGCCAGGAAGACGACCAGCAGCAGCGCCACCGCCTGCCGCGGCAGCGTGCCGAAGGGCCCGAGGCCGACCCGCGGCCGGGTCGCCCGGTACGTTCCGCCGAGCCGCTCCTGGGCCGACAGCTCCTGGATCCGGGCAGCCCGGACGAACGATTCGTCGAAGACGACGGACCGGAACTCGTCATCGCTGCCGGAACCGCCCTCGGGCGCACCCTCCGGAGGCTCGCGCGGGTCACCCATAGCACCAGGGTAGAACCGGGCGGGCCAGGGTTCGACCGGCGGGCGGCCTCCGCCCCGCGTCCCGGCGCGGCGCCGCCACCGGCCCGCTCAGCCGCTCAGCAGCGCCACGGCGCTGGGCAGCGGCACGGCCGGCGGCGAACCGGGCATGCTGCTCGAACCCGTCTCCGGACGCCGCGGCGACTCGCCGGCCCCGTTAGCCCCGCGGTAGATCGCGGCCACCGCGACCGCCACCACGCCGACCCCCATGACCACCGCCAGCACCCAGGCGACCGGCCGGTGCCAGCGCTGCTGGGCGACGTGCCGCCCGTCGTGACCCATCGGCTCCCAGCCGACCGTCCGGGCCCAGCGGGCCCGGCGGCGGGCCCGGTCGGTGCCGGACCACGGATCGGGGTACAGCCGGTCGTCGTCCAGACCGCGCGGGTGCGGGCGCAGCTCCAGCGGCAGGACGTCGCCGGTGCCGGCCATCTCCGGTGCGATCAGGTCCCAGGGCCGGGCCGGGCCCGCGGTCTCCGGCTCGACCCGGGCCTCGGCGGCGGCCAGCTGCCGCTCCAGGGCACTCGGCTCGTGCACGGCCGCGGACCGGACGAAGGCCTCGTCGAACACCACGGTGGCGAACTCGTCGTCCGCACCACCGTGGTCGGCGCCGTCGGGGTACGGCGAGCCCCCCACATCCTCAGCCACGGGAATCAGCGTATTACCGGGCGGGCGGTTTGTCTGGGGCTCCTGCCAGTTGGCCCGACCGCCCGGAGCGCGCGCCGGTCGGCTCAGGAGCCGACGGTCTGCTGCGCCTCACCGCGGACGTGGCCGTCACCAGTGACGATGTACTTGGTGGAGGTCAGTTCGGGCAGGCCCATCGGGCCGCGGGCGTGCAGCTTCTGGGTGGAGATGCCGATCTCCGCGCCGAAGCCGAACTCACCCCCGTCGGTGAACCGGGTCGACGCGTTGACCGCCACGGTCGTGGAGTCGACCAACTGCGTGAAGCGCCGGGCGGCGGCCTGCGAGGTGGTGACGATCGCCTCGGTGTGGCCGGAGGACCAGCGGCGGACGTGCGCCACGGCGGCGTCCAGCGAGGGCACCACGGCGGCCGCGATGTCGTACGAGAGGTACTCGGCCTCCCAGTCCTCGTCGGTGGCCGGGACGGCGGTGACGGCGGTGCCCTCGGCGGCCTTCAGCACGGCGTCGTCGCCGTGCACGGTGACGCCGGCGCCGGCCAGCGCCTCCAGGGCGAGCGGCAGGAAGGCGTCGGCGATGTCCTGGTGGACGAGCAGGGTCTCGGCGGAGTTGCAGACGCTGACCCGCTGGGCCTTGGAGTTCAGCAGGATGCCGACCGCCATCGCCAGGTCGGCCTGGGCGTCGACGTAGACGTGGCAGTTGCCGGTGCCGGTCTCGATCACCGGCACGGTCGAGCCCTCGACCACGGTGCGGATCAGCGAGGCGCCGCCGCGCGGGATCAGCACGTCGACCAGGCCGCGGGCGCGCATCAGCTCCTGCACCGAGTCCCGGCTCTCACCGGGCACCAGCTGGATCACGTCGGCGGGCAGGCCCACCGAGGCGACCGCGTCGCGGAGCACCTCGACCAGGGCGGTGTTGGAGCGGTAGGCGGAGGCGGAACCGCGCAGCAGGACGGCGTTGCCGGACTTTAGGCAGAGCGCGGCGGCGTCGACGGTGACGTTGGGGCGGGCCTCGTAGATGATGCCGACCACGCCGAGCGGCACCCGGACCTGCCGGACGTCGAGGCCGTTGGGCAGGGTGTAGCCGCGCACCACCTCGCCGACCGGGTCGGGCAGGCCGACCACGTCGCGGACGTCCGAGGCGATCGCGGCGATCCGCTGCTCGTCGAGGCTGAGCCGGTCGACGGTGGACTCCGGGGTGCCGGCCTCGCGGGCGCGGGCGACGTCCTCGGCGTTGGCGGCGGTGATCTCGGTGCTCCGGGCGACCAGCGCGTCCGCGATCGCCAGCAGCGCGGCGTCCTTGGCGCTGCGCGGGAGCGGGGCGAGCGCGGCAGCCGCCTCACGGGCTCGGCGCGCGACGGCGAGGACGGGGCTGTCGGTGGTGGCGTGGTCGCTGGTCATGCCTGAAGGGTAGCGACTCGCGGCCGCCGTCCCGGCCCGCATTTCGTCGGCTGAGACGCGGGCCGCGGCGCGGCAGGTCAGTACGGGTGCACACCGCCGAGGTGCGGCGGCGGGTCGCCGAAGCCCTCGGCCACCCGCTGGTGGTAGGTGGTGCGGTCGACGACCTCCAGGCCCACGATCTCCCACGGCGGTAAGTTCGCGGACGCCTTGTGCTCGCCCCACAGCCGCAGCGCGATGGCCGCGGCGTCGTGCAGGTCGCGGGCCTGCTCCCAGTACCGGATCTCGGCGTGGTCGGCGGCGTAGCGGGCGGTCAGGAAGAAGGCGTGGTCGTGCGCGAGCCGTTCCAGGGCGGACCGGAGTTCGGCGATCGGGGTGGCCCGGCCGGCCACCGACAGCACGACGTGCCAGAGCCTGCCGTGCTCCTCCGTCTCGCCCTCGCCCTCGCCGTGCGGGTGCAACTCCCGGACGGCCTGCGGGGGTTCACCGGGCGGGTCGCCGCCGGCGCGGCCGCCCGCGATGCTGGTGAGCCGCCGCGCGGACGTCTCCCCGGGCAGTGTTCCCGGGCGCCTGCTTGCCATCGGCGGCCTCCTGTTCGGCGACGTCCCCTGCTGCCCGGGCGCCGCCCGCTGCACCGGCCCCGGTGGCCCCGTCAGCCGCGCAGGACGACCAGGTCGTCGCGGTGGACGACCTCGCGCTCGTACGCGGCACCGAGCTCCTGGGCCAGCTCCCGCGTGGACCGGCCGAGCAGACGGGGCAGCTCCCTCGCATCAAAGTTGACCAGTCCGCGGGCGACGATGTGGCCGTTTTCGCCAAGAAGGTCAACGGGATCACCCGCGGTGAAGTCGCCGTCCACCTTGGTCACACCGGCCGGGAGCAGGGACTTCCCGCCGAGGACGACGGCGTCGACGGCACCGGCGTCGAGGTGGAGCGCGCCGCGCGGGGTGGAGGCGTGTTCGAGCCACAGGAGCCGGTCGGCGGAGCGGCTGCCGGTGCGCAGGAAGAGCGTGCCGACGGGCCGGCCGGCCAGGGCCTCGGCGGCGTGGCTGGCGGCGGTCAGCACGACGGGGATGCCGGCGCCGGTGGCGATCCGGGCGGCCTCGACCTTGGTGACCATGCCGCCGGTGCCGACGCCGGCCTTGCCGACGCTGCCGATCTCGACGCCGTCGAGGTCGTGCGGGCCGCGCACGGTGTCGATCCGGGTGGTACCGGGCCTGGCCGGGTTGCCGTCGTACAGCGCGTCCACGTCGGAGAGCAGCACCAGCAGGTCGGCGCGGACGAGGTGGGCGACCAGCGCGGCCAGCCGGTCGTTGTCACCGAACCTGATTTCGGCGGTGGCGACGGTGTCGTTCTCGTTGACGACCGGCATCGCGCCCATCGCGAGCAGCTGGTCGAGGGTGCGGTAGGCGTTGCGGTAGTGCGAGCGCCGGCTGGCGTCCTCGGCGGTCAGCAGCACCTGGCCGACCCGGATGCCGTACCGGGCGAAGGAGGCGGTGTAGCGCGCGACCAGCAGGCCCTGGCCGACGCTGGCGGCGGCCTGCTGGCGGGCCAGGTCGGAGGGGCGCTTGGCGAGGCCGAGCGGGGCGAGGCCGGCCGCGATGGCGCCGGAGGAGACCAGGACGACGTCGGGGGCGTCCGGGCGGGAGCGGACCTTGGCGAGCGCGTCGACGAGCGCGTCGACCCGGTCGGCGTCCAGGCCGCCGGCCGCGGTGGTCAGTGAGGACGAGCCGACCTTCACGACGATCCGCCGCGCGGCGAGGACGTCCTGCCGCAGTGTCTGACCCGTCATCAGTGTCCTCCGGTCGTGCTGGATCGAGCCCGCTGCTCGGTCGCAATCTACGCGATCCGCGCAGCGGGCCCGTCGGGGTTTTCAGCTGGTGGACGCCGGGGCTCAGTAGTCCTCGTCGTCGCCCTCGATGGCCTGGCGGCCGGAGGAGAGCGCCTCGAACGCGCGGTACTCCTCCTCGGCGGCGTCCCGGCCGCGCTGGCGCTCGCGGCGGCGGTCGACGGCGGGCCGCTGGGTCTCGAAGCGGTGGTCCTCGCCGCGGCGGCCGAGCATCTCTGCGCCGGCGGCCATGGTCGGCTCCCAGTCGAAGACGACCGCGTCGTCCTCGGGGCCGATGACGACGGTGTCGCCCTCCTGCGCGCCGACCTTCCAGAGCTCCTGCTCGATGCCGAGGCGGGCCAGGCGGTCGGCGAGGTAGCCGACGGCCTCGTCGTTGCTGAAGTCGGTCTGGCGGACCCACCGCTCCGGCTTGACGCCGCGGATGCGGTAGACGCCGTCCTCCTCGGTGATGGTGAAGCCCGCGTCGTCCACGGCCTTCGGCCGCAGCACGATCCGGGTCGACTCCTCGACCGGCTTGGCGGCGCGCGCCTCGGCGACGATCTGCGCCAGGGCGAAGCTCAGCTCGCGCAGGCCCTTGTGGGCGAGCGCGGAGACCTCGAAGACGCGGTAGCCGCGCTCCTCCAGCGAGGCGCGGGTGAGGTCCGCGATGTCCTGGCCGTCCGGCACGTCCACCTTGTTGAGCGCGACCAGGCGCGGCCGGTCCTCCAGGCCGCCGTACTGGGCGAGCTCCTCCTCGATGGTCTCCAGGTCGGTGAGCGGGTCGCGGCCGGGCTCCAGGGTGGCGCAGTCGAGGACGTGCACCAGCACCTCGCAGCGCTCGACGTGGCGCAGGAACTCCAGGCCCAGGCCCTTGCCCTGGCTGGCGCCGGGGATCAGGCCGGGGACGTCGGCGATCGTGTAGACCGTCGAGCCTGCGGTGACCACGCCGAGGTTGGGGATCAGCGTGGTGAACGGGTAGTCCGCGATCTTCGGCTTGGCGGCGGAGAGCACCGAGATCAGCGAGGACTTGCCGGCGCTCGGGTACCCCACCAGGGCGACGTCGGCGACGGACTTGAGCTCCATCACGATGTCGCGGGCCTCGCCGGGCTCGCCGAGCAGGGCGAAGCCCGGGGCCTTGCGGCGGGCGGAGGCGAGGGCGGCGTTGCCGAGGCCCCCGCGGCCGCCGGCGGCGGCGACGAAGCTGGTGCCGTGGCCGACCAGGTCGGCGAGCACGTTGCCCTTCTTGTCGAGCACCACGGTGCCGTCCGGCACCGCCAGGACGAGGTCCTGGCCGTCGGCGCCGGTGCGGTTGCCGCCGGCGCCGGGCTTGCCGTTGGTGGCCTTGCGCTTGGGCGAGTGGTGGTACTCGAGCAGGGTGGTGATCTGGCTGTCGACGGTGAGGATGACGCTGCCGCCCTCACCGCCGTTGCCGCCGTCGGGCCCGCCGAGCGGCTTGAACTTCTCCCGGTGAACGGAGGCGCAGCCGTGGCCCCCGTTACCCGCGGCGACGTGCAGCTCGACGCGGTCCACGAAGGTGGTCATGGTTGTGCCTCCAGTACGACGGAAAAGATGGGGTCCTGCGGTAAAGCATGAAGGGTGGACCGGAACATTCCGGCCCACCCTTCACGACGAGTCCTGACGTGGGGTCAGACTCAGGCCTCGACGGCCACGATGTTGACGACCTTGCGGCCGCGACGGTTGCCGAACTGCACGGCACCGGCGGTCAGCGCGAACAGGGTGTCGTCGCCACCGCGACCGACACCGGCACCCGGGTGGAAGTGGGTGCCGCGCTGGCGGACGAGGATCTCGCCGGCCGAGACGACCTGGCCGCCGAAGCGCTTGACGCCGAGGCGCTGGGCGTTCGAGTCACGGCCGTTACGGGTAGAGCTTGCGCCCTTCTTGTGTGCCATCTCGCTATCCCCTTACTTGCTGACGGAGTCGATGCTCGTGATGCGCACCGCGGTGTACTTCTGGCGGTGACCCTGACGACGGCGGTAACCCGTCTTGTTCTTGTAGCGGAGGATGACGATCTTGTCGCCCTTGGTCTCCTCGACGACCTCGGCGTGCGCCTTGACGCCACCGAGCACCCACGGGTCGGAGGTGACGGCGTCACCGTCGACGACCAGGACGGTCGACAGCTCGACCGAGTCACCCGGCTTGGCCTCGATACGGTCGATCTCCAGCACGTCGCCGACGGCGACCTTGTGCTGGCGGCCGCCTGCGCGAACGATCGCGTACATGCGGTACCTGCTTTCTGTACTCGGTCGGAACTCACCGATGCCAGCCCCTGGGTACGGACACAGGGGCCTCCCCCGGAACCGCGGACGGATCCGGGAGGTGATGTGCTCGGGAGCATGGCGTAACACGCCGAGGGTCAAGAATACGGACCGGCCCGCGCGGGGGCAAACCGGGCCCTACCGGGCCCGGGGCGGCACGTCGGCCGCCCCGGGCTCGGGGCGTCACTCGGCGGCGCCGTCACCTTCGGCGGCCGCTGCCTTCTTGGCCGCCGCGCTCGTCCGCTTGGTGGCGGTCTTGCGGGCGGTGGTCTTCTTGGCCGCGGTGGTCTTCTTCGCGGCCACGGTCTTCTTGGCGGCGGTCTTGCGGGTCGCGCGCTTCTTCGGCGCGGCCTCCGCGGCCTCCTCCTCGACCGGCGCCTCGGCGGCCTCGGCGGCCTCGGCGGCCTCCGCGGTGACCACGGCGGTCTCGACGGCCTCCGCGGCCTCGGTGACGGCCTCGGCCGCCTCCACGACCGCCTCGACGGCGGCCGGCTCCGCGGCAGGCTCGGCGACCTGCTGCGCGGCGGCGGTCAGGGCGGCCTCCATGGCGGCCTCGGCCCGGGCCTGCAGCACCACGATCTCGGCCTCGGCCGGCGAACCCGCCGGGGCCGTCGCCTTGCGCACCGCACGGCGACGGGTGCGGCCCGCGGGGGCGGCCACCGGCTCGGCGGCCTCCGCCACGGCCTCGGCCGGCGCCTCGGCGGTCTCCGCGGGAGCGGCCTGGGCCTGCGCGGCCTCCGCCGGCTCCTCGGCGCGCATGTCGACGACCTCGATGTCCTCGGCGGCCTCGGGGGCCTCGGGGAGCTCCAGCGCCTCGGGCGCCTCCTCCGGGGCCTCCGTCGCGACCGCGGCCTCGGCCTGCGGCTCGGCGTGGGCGCCGCCCTTGCCGCGCCGACGGCGCTTGCCGCCGCCCGTCTCACCGGCCGCCGGGGCGGCACCGCCGCCGCCGTGGGTGTGCGGCTGGTCCATGTGGACGATGACGCCGCGGCCGTTGCAGTGCACGCACGCCTCGGAGAAGGACTCCAGCAGGCCCTGGCCGACCCGCTTGCGGGTCATCTGCACCAGGCCCAGCGAGGTCACCTCGGCCACCTGGTGCTTGGTCCGGTCCCGGCCCAGGCACTCCAGCAGGCGGCGCAGCACCAGGTCGCGGTTGGACTCCAGCACCATGTCGATGAAGTCGATCACGATGATGCCGCCGAGGTCGCGCAGCCGCAGCTGGCGGACGATCTCCTCGGCCGCCTCGATGTTGTTGCGGGTGACGGTCTCCTCGAGGTTGCCGCCCTGGCCGACGAACTTGCCGGTGTTGACGTCGACGACGACCATCGCCTCGGTCCGGTCGATCACCAGCGAACCGCCGCTCGGCAGCCAGACCTTGCGGTCCAGCGCCTTCATCAGCTGCTCGTCGATCCGGTAGGTGGCGAAGACGTCCACGTCGGAGGTCCAGCGCTGGAGGCGCTCGGCGAGGTCCGGGGCCACGTTGGAGACGTAGTCGTGGATGGTGTTCCACGCGTCGCCGCCGCTGACGATGACCTTGGTGAAGTCCTCGTTGAAGATGTCGCGGACGACCCGGACGGTCATGTCCGGCTCGCCGTAGAGCAGCACCGGCGCGTTGCCGGTGGCGGCCTTCTTCTGGATGTCCTCCCACTGCTGCTGCAGCCGCTGGACGTCCCGGGTCAGCTCCTCCTCGCTGGCGCCCTCGGCGGCGGTGCGCACGATGACGCCCGCGTCGTCCGGGACGATCTTCTTGAGGATCTGCTTGAGGCGGGCCCGCTCGTTCTCGGGCAGCTTGCGGCTGATGCCGGTCATCGAGCCCTCGGGCACGTACACCAGGTAGCGGCCGGGCAGCGAGATCTGGCTGGTGAGGCGGGCGCCCTTGTGGCCGATCGGGTCCTTGGAGACCTGCACCAGCACGGACTGGCCGGACTTCAGGACCGACTCGATCCGGCGCGGGCCGCCGTGGCCGCCCAGCGCGCCGAAGTTGACCTCGCCGGCGTAGAGGACCGCGTTGCGGCCCTTGCCGATGTCGACGAAGGCGGCCTCCATCGACGGCAGCACGTTCTGGACCTTGCCCAGGTACACGTTGCCGACGTAGCTGGTGGCCTGCTCCTTGTTGACGTAGTGCTCGACCAGCACGCCGTCCTCGAGCACGCCGATCTGGGTGCGCTCGCCGTTCTGGCGCACCACCATGACGCGCTCGACCGACTCGCGGCGGGCCAGGAACTCGGCCTCGGTGATGATCGGCACCCGGCGGCGGCCCAGCTCGCGGCCCTCACGGCGGCGCTGCTTCTTGGCCTCCAGGCGGGTGGAGCCCTTGATGGACTGCACCTCGTCCGGGTCGAACGACGGCTCGGTGGAGCGGCGGCGCGGCTCGCGCACCTTCACCACCGTGCGGACGCCGTCCTCGGTGGTCTCGGCCGGCTCCGCGGCACCCTCGCCGCCGCGGCGACGACGGCGACGACGGCGGCGCGAGGAGGACAGCCCGGCGGCGAGCTCGTCCTCGTCCTCGTCCTCGTCCTCCTCCGGCTCGGCCTCGCCGGAGGTGTCCTCCTCGGCGGAGGCGTCCTCCTCGGCCTGGGACAGCTCGGCGGCCTCCGGCTCCTCGGCCTCACCGCGGCGGCGGCGACGGCCGCCCCGGCGGCGGCGGCGCGACGGACGGCCGTCCTCCTCCCACTCGCCCTCCTGCTCGGGGCCCGTGCCGGCGGCCTCGGGGGCCTCCTGCTCGGCGGGGGCGACCTCGGCGCGGGCGGGGGTCTGCGCACGGGCGGGGGTCTGC
>NZ_JBEYFP010000123.1:0-13126 GCF_040634455.1 Kitasatospora sp. NPDC007106 | reverse complement strand
GGCCTCGGTCACCGGACTGGCCGTCGCCGAGGCCCGCCCGGCGGCCCGCCCCCGCCCGGCCTGAGGGATCCGCCCCGTAGGTGCGCATGGAACTGCGCGGTCCGGATGCGGGCCGCCGTACGGATCACGGCTCGCCCGTGCCGCCCTGACGGCCGCACCCCGGATCGCGCGGTTCCCTCCGCCTCTCGGCCGCATGTCAGCCGCGTTCGAGGGCCAGCAGGCGGTAGCGGGGCTGTGGGCGGGGGCGGTCCTGATCGGGGAGGGCGGCGAGGTCACGGCAGAGTCGGGCGCTGCCGTCCGGGCCGGCGGCGGTGGCGTCGTAGGACGCGGCCTCGCCGTCGTAGTCGAGCACGGACTACCGGAGAGCGGGGTGGTCGGCGACGACGGTACAGCTGCCGGGGGCGATCTCGGTGAATCCGGCGTCGCGGACGAGGGGCAGGCCGCTCTCGGTGAGGGCGGCCCAGTCCTCGGGGGCGGCGGTGCGGACGGCGAGCGCGAAGCCGCTCTCGGCCCATTCCTTGCGACGGGTGTCGTCCAGCCGCCACCAGGCGAGCTGGGCGGCGTGGCCGGTCTGCGCCATGGTCTTGCCGGCGCTCATCTCCAGGTCGGGGTTGAGCCAGAGCACCGGCAGCCCCCCGGCCGGGGCGGCGGGCGCCTCGGGGTCGTCCAGGTCGGTGCCGGAGACCTGGAGCTTGGCGAGTTCCTTCGGCCAGCCGTCGAGCGGGACGGGCGGGAAGACCCGGACCTCCGCGGTGGCGCCGGTGACGGTGATCCCGGGCAGTTCGCCGGCCTTGCGCCACTCACCGCCGCGGGCCCGCCGGACGACCTTGCGGATCCGGGCGTCCTCCCACGCGGCGACCCGCTCGGCCCACTCGCCGTCCCCGTCGGTGACCCGGGGGTCGGCGAGCAGGGTCAGCACGGCGCGGGCCGAGGTCTCCAGCGCGTCGGTGCGGGCGGGCGGGTCGGCCCGCTCGATCCGGACGACCAGGGGCAGCACGTACTGCTCCTTGCTGTCGCGGTCGACGGGCTCGTCGGGGGTGCTCGGGGCGGCGAAGGGAGAACTCACCCCACCAGCATGCCAGCAGCCGCTGCGGCGTCAGCGGCGGTATCCGCGCTGGGGGTCGCGCTCCTCGGCGTCCTCGTAGCCGAGGAACCAGCCCTCGGGGTGGGTGGCGGCCAGCAGCTGGTCGATCCGGTCGGCGGTCTCCAGGTCGGGGTCGCCCTCGTCGGGCCCGTAGACGCCGAAGAGTTCGTCGGCGCAGCCGTCCCAGTCGTAGTCGTAGAGGTCGGCGGGCAGGTCGCCCATCATGTCGGCGACGGACTCGGGCTGGGCGCCGAGCAGGCTGCGGGCGTCGGCGAGGGCCATCCGCAGCGCCACCTCCTCGGCGAGGCAGCGGGGCAGCGGCCATTCGCCGAGCGAGAGGTCCTCGGCGAGGTCGTCGAAGGTGCGGGCGAGGGCCCGGCGCCAGGTGCGGTGCATCGACCAGGTGCGGCGGGGCAGCCGGGCGTAGACCGTCCAGTCGGGCTCGTCGCCCTCGGTGACGGGCTCGTCCTCGTGCTCCTCCAGGTCGTCGTAGGCGGCGTCGGCGAGGCCGACCAGCTGGGTGTGCAGCAGACAGGCGGTGCGCGGGGTGAGCGTCCAGTCGGCGCCCTCGCCGTCCTCGCCGTCGAGCGGGAAGAGCTCGGCGAAGTCGGGGGCGAAGTCGTCGGTGACGCTGATCTCCAGGGTGCCGCCGAGCGCCTCGATGCCGGGGACGGCGGCGACCAGCCGGTCCGGGTGGAGCAGCACGCCGAGCGCCGCGTTCGGGTCGTCGGCGACCTCGCGGAGCAGTTCGCTGCGCTGCCCGACGGGGTCGGCCCCGTCGAAGTCCAGCTCGTCGACGGCCGCCAGCGCGGCGGCGCGCAGTGTCGGCCAGTCGGTGATGCGGATCCCGAGCACCACCGTCGCCTCGATCTCCTGCGCGCCGGAGTCCTCCGCCGCGCCCGGCCCCTGCGGATGATCGCTTCGCTCGCCCATGCGCCTACAGTACGGCCAGGGTGGCCCCGGAATCACCGGTGTCCGCCACCTTCTTCCGCGTGGTGGGCGGCGCGCGCCGGGGCGCCGCCCCGGCGGTGGGCCGGTGGTGGCCCTCAGGGGCAGCCGTCGTCCTCGGAGGCGTCCAGTTCGACGTGCACGGCGGACGGCTCGACGGTGACGGTGGCGCTGCTGCGCCAGCCGTCGAAGGACTTGGTGAGGCCGACGGAGGACCACGGGCCGCCGCCGGTGGTGGTCTCGTGCCGCCAGCCGGTCTGTGCGGCGAGGTCGCGGAGCCGCTGCTCGGCGAGTGCGGTGCGCGGGCCGGTGTAGTCGGCCGTGACCATGGGCGGCATCCGGCCGTGCGGGGTGTCCCGGCAGGGCCACCTCCGCGCCGCGGCGGTGCTGCCGAGGGCCGTGGCGAGGGCGTCGAGCAGGGGGTCGCCGGCGAGCCGGTCGAGCCGGGCGTCCGCGGTGCGCGAGGGGTACTCGCCGGCGCCGGGCCGCGACAGCCACGCGGCGGTGCCGCCGACCGCCACGACGATCACGAGCAGCCCGAGGCCGATGCCCTGCAGCACGGCCTTCAGCACGGTGGGACTCCCATGGCGGAGGACCCTATCGGACGAGGATCGGGCGCCCACCGGCGAGCCGGGGCGGTTTCCCGCGGCCCGTCACCGATGGTGGGGGGCATGGGAAACATCGACGAGTACGGCGGCGGGCAGCGTCCGGACGCCGAGGTGCTGGTGGTGACCACCAACGACGTGCCCGGGCACCGGGTCGAGCACGTGATCGGCGAGGTCTTCGGACTGACGGTGCGTAGCCGGCACATCGGCTCGCAGATCGGCGCGGGGCTGAAGTCGCTGGTCGGCGGCGAGCTGCGCGGCCTGACGAAGACCCTGGTGGAGAGCCGCAACCAGGCGATGGACCGGCTGATCGAGCAGACCAAGGCCCGCGGCGGCAACGCGGTGCTGATGTTCCGCTTCGACGTGACGGAGGCCGCCGACGTCGGCACCGAGGTCTGCGCCTACGGCACCGCCGCCCGGATCGTCCCCCTCGGCTGACCCTCCGTCGACGGCCCGGTCCCGCCGGACGGGTGGGTCCGGTCCGTCGGCGTGCCGCGCACGGCGCAACGCGGTGCTGATGTTCCGCCTCGACGTGACGCAGGCCGCCGACGTCGGCACCGCCGCCCGGATCGCCCCCTCGCCCGATACCCCCACCCGGCGGCCGGGCCGTCGGCGTGCCTGCCGGAACATGTGCGGCTTGTGCAATGTTCCACAGGCATGACCGTTGAAGGCGAAACGACCTGGGACGTGCCGCGCGAGGTGGACGTCGTGGTGATCGGCGCCGGGCAGGCCGGCCTGTCCGCCGCGTACCACCTGCGGCGGCGCGGCTTCGAGCCGTACCGCGGCTTCGTGGTGCTCGACGCGGACACCGCCCCGGGCGGCGCCTGGGCACACCGCTCCCCCTCGCTGCGGATGGCCACCGTGCACGGCTTCCACGACCTGCCGGACTTCGAACTTCCCGCCGTCGACCCGCAGGCACCGGCCAACACGGTCGTCCCGGGATACTTCGCGGCCTACGAGGCGAAGCACGCACTGCCCGTGCTGCGGCCGGTACGGGTGCGGGCGGTCCGGTCACTGCCGGACGGCCGGCTCCGGATCGAGACGGACCGCGGCGACTGGACGGCACGGGCCCTGGTCAACGCCACCGGCACCTGGACCAGGCCGTTCCTGCCGCACTACCCCGGCCGGTTCGAGGGCCGGCAGCTGCACTACGCGGACTACCGCGGACCCGAGGAGTTCGCCGGGCAGCGCGTGATGGTGGTCGGCGGCGGCGCCTCCGCGATCCAGGTGCTGTCCGAGGTCGGCGCCGTCGCGGAGACGGTGTGGGTGACCCGGCGGCCGCCCGTCTACCGGGACGGCCCGTTCACCCCAGAGGCCGGGCGGGCCGCGGTGGCCCTGGTCGAGCAGCGGGTCCGGGAGGGCCTGCCGGTGCGGAGCGTGGTGAGCGTGACCGGGCTCGGCCCGTCGGTGGCGTACCGGCGGGCCGAGGAGCTGGGCGTGCTCGAACGCCGGCCGATGTTCGACCGGCTGACCGCGCACGGCGCCGTCTGGGACGGCGTCGAGGAGCACGTGGACGCCGTCGTCTGGGCGACCGGCTTCCGGCCCGAGGTGACACACCTGGCGCCGCTCGGCCTGCGAGGGCCCGGAAGCGGCATCCGGATGGAGGGCACCCGCGCCGCCGCCGACCCGAGGATCCACCTGGTCGGCTACGGCCCCTCCGCCAGCACCGTCGGAGCCAACCGCGCCGGCCGCACAGCAGCCAACGCCATCGCCGAACTGCTCGGAGTCGGCCACTCAGGAGCGCCGTGGGCAACTCCCCAGGGGCGCGGGGAACTGCGCAGTCCGAGGGCGGGCGTCACAACGCTTCGGGCCAACCCCTGATCCCTACCGCGCAGTTCTCCCCCGGCCTTCGGCCGGGAGGTGGCCCCACGCGCCCCTGACGAGCTGCCCTGCTCCGGAAAGCTCCTACCGGTCGAAGTCGATGGTGACCTTGTCGGTGACGGGGCGGGCCTGGCAGGTGAGGACGTAGCCGGCGGCGACCTCCTTCTCCTCCAGGGCGAAGTTGCGCCGCATCTCGACCTCGCCGTCGCAGACCAGCGCGCGGCAGGTGCCGCAGACGCCGCCCTTGCAGGCGAACGGCAGGTCGGGGCGGGAGCGCTGGGCGCCGTCCAGCACCGAGCGGTCGCGGGGCAGTGCGAGCACGCTGGACCGGCCGTCGAGGACGACGGTGACCTCGCTGAGGTCGCCGGAGACGGGCTGTTCCTCGCCGTGCTCGTACTCGGGCTCGTCCTCGGCGTGGAAGAGCTCCTGGTGGACCCGGTCGGCGGGCACGCCGAGTTCGGTGAGCAGGTGCTTGGCGCCGACGACCATGCCGTAGGGGCCGCAGAGCCACCAGTGGTCGACCTCGGGGGTGTCGAGGAGGGCGCCGATCAGGGCCTTCATCCGGTCCGGGTCGAGGCGGCCGCTGAGCAGTTCGGCGTCGCGGCTCTCCCGGGAGAGGACGTGGACGAGCTGGAAGCGGCCGAGGTGGCGGTCCTTCAGGTCGGCGAGCTCGTCGGAGAACATGACGGTGTCGCTGCGGCGGTTGCCGTAGAGCAGGGTGACGCGGGAGCCGGGGTGGGCGTCGAGCACGGAGCCGGCGATGGAGAGCATCGGGGTGATGCCGGAGCCGGCGGCGATGAGCACGTGTTCGGCGGGCTCGTCGAGTTCGGGGGTGAACAGGCCGGTCGGGGGCATCACCTCGACGGGTTCGCCGACCCGGGCGTCGCGGACCAGCCAGCGGGAGAACAGCCCGCCGGGCACTTCCCGCACGGCGATCCGCAGCGACCCGCCGACGGGCGAGCAGAGCGAGTACGAGCGGCGCTCGTCGGCGCCGTCGACGATGCGGCGCAGGGTGAGCGTCTGGCCGGGCCGGAAGGCGAAGTCCTCGGCGAGGGTGTCCGGTACCTCGAAGGTGACCGCGACGGCGTCCTCGCAGAGCGGTTCCAGGGCTGCGATGTGCAGCTCGTGGAAGGTCGGGCGGCGGACGGCCATCTAGATCTCCTTGATCCGGTCGAACGGCTCGCGGCAGCTGCGGCAGCGCCACAGCGCCTTGCAGGCGGTGGAGCCGAAGCGGGAGAGCTCCTCGGTGTCGGTGGAACCGCACTGCGGGCAGGTCACCGCGCGGCGGGTCGGGCCGAGCCGCAGCACACCGCCGGGGGGCGGCCCGCCGGCGGCCGGGGGTGCGATGCCGGCTTCGGCGAGCTTGCGGCGGCCCTCGTCGCTGATCAGGTCGGTGGACCACGGCGGGTCGAGGCGCAGCCGCACGGTGACGTCGGTGTAGCCGGCCTCCCGCAGCCGGGCGTCCACGTCGGCGGCCATCTCGGCGACGGCGGGACAGCCGGAGTAGGTGGGGGTGAGCCAGGCGGTGACGGCGTCGCCGCTCTCCTCGACGCCGGCGAGCACGCCGAGGTCGGCGAGGGTGAGCATGGGCAGCTCGGGGTCGGTGACGGCGGCGGCCGCCTCCCAGGCGCGGGTGGTGGTGGTCACCATGTCGCCCCCGGGTGGGCGCGGGCGACGACCTGCAGTTCGGCGAGCAGCGGGCCGAGGTCCTCGGTGTGGACGCCGTCGCGGCCGGCCCGGCCGCCGACGTACGCCAGCGGGGCGGCGTCCGGCACGGTGAGGGTGGCCTCGGCGATGTCGTCGGCGAGCAGTGCCAGCACGGGCTCGCGCAGGGCGGCCGGGTCGGTGCCGAGCCGCAGTTCGACGGGGTGCGGGGTGAAGAGTTCGTCGAGCAGCGGCCAGACGGCGTCGAGGCCGGCCTGCATCCGCTCGTGCGAGTACGGGGTGCCGTCGCCGAGGCGCAGCAGCCACTCCTGGGCCCACTCGCGGTGGTAGGCGAGTTCCTTGGTGCCGGCGGCGGCGACAGCGGCGAGCACCGGGTCGGCGTGGTGGACGAGCCGCTGGTAGAGGGCCTGCCGGGCGGTGGCGAAGGCGAGGATCCGGGCGACGGTGTGCGCGAAGTCGCCGTTGGGCACCTCGACCAGCCGGACGTTGCGGAACTCGTGGTCCTCGCGCCAGTAGGCGAGGTCGTCCTCGGTGCGGCCGGAGCCGTCGGCCTGGCCGGCCCGGGTGAGCAGCCGGCGGGCCTGGCCGAGCAGGTCGAGGCCGAGGTTGGCGAGGGCGACCTCCTCCTCCAGCTCGGGCGCCCGGGTGCACCACTCGATGAGCCGCTGGGAGAGCACCAGGGCGTCGTCGCCGAGCATCTGGCAGTACGCGGCGAGGTCGGCGCCCTCGACGCCGTCCGGCAGCGCGGTGTCGACGCCGAGCAGCGGGTCGGCGAAGCCGGTGCCGTACGCCCAGCGGGCCTCGCCCTCGGGCTCGGGCCCGGCCTCGCTGAGCGTCAGGTACACGTGGTCGTCGGTCATGTCGGCATCCCCTGGTCGGACGGAGCGGGCTCAGATGTGCGGGACATCCTCGGGGATGTCGTAGAAGGTCGGGTGGCGGTAGACCTTGTCGCCGCTGGGGGCGAAGAACGGGTCCTGCTCGTCCGGGGTGGAGGCGGTGATCGCGGCGGAGGGCACCACCCAGAGGCTGACGCCCTCGTTGCGGCGGGTGTAGAGGTCGCGGGCGGCGAGCAGCGCCATCCGGTCGTCGGCGGCGTGCAGCGAGCCCACGTGGACGTGGTTCAGGCCGCGCCGCGGGCGGACGAACACCTCGTAGAGCGGCCAGCCGGCCCGGTTCGCGTTCACTGTGCGCTCCGCTTCTTCTCCGCGTACGCCAGGGCCGCCTCGCGGACCCAGGCACCGTCCTCGTGGGCGGCCCGGCGGCGCTCGACGCGCTGCGCGTTGCAGGGGCCCTGCCCGGTGATCACCTTCTTGAGCTCCGACCAGTCGGGCTCGCCGAAGTCCCAGCTGCCGCGCTCCTCGTTCCAGCTGAGGGCCGGGTCGGGGAGGGTGACGCCGAGGTGCTCGGCCTGCGGCACGGTCATGTCGACGAAGCGCTGGCGCAGGTCGTCGTTGGAGTGCCGCTTGATCCGCCAGGCCATCGACCGGGCGCTGTTCGGGGAGTCGTCGTCCGGCGGGCCGAACATCATCAGCGACGGCCACCACCAGCGGTCGACCGCGTCCTGCACCATCCGGCGCTGGGCGTCGGTGCCGCGCATCAGCGTCATCAGCAGCTCGTAGCCCTGCCGCTGGTGGAAGGACTCCTCCTTGCAGATGCGGACCATCGCCCGGGCGTACGGGCCGTAGCTGCAGCGGCACAGCGGCACCTGGTTGCAGATCGCGGCGCCGTCCACCAGCCAGCCGATCACGCCGACGTCGGCGAAGGTCAGCGTCGGGTAGTTGAAGATCGACGAGTACTTCTGGCGGCCGCTGATGAGCTTCTCGGTGAGCTCGGCCCGGTCGACGCCGAGGGTCTCGGCGGCCGCGTACAGGTACAGGCCGTGGCCGGCCTCGTCCTGCGCCTTGGCGAGCAGGATCGCCTTGCGGCGCAGGGAGGGGGCCCGGGTGAGCCAGTTGCCCTCCGGCTGCATGCCGATGATCTCCGAGTGCGCGTGCTGCGCGATCTGGCGGACCAGGGTCGCCCGGTAGGCGTCCGGCATCCAGTCGCGCGGTTCGATCCGCTGCTCGGCACCCACCACAGCGTCGAAGCGCCCCTCCAGGGTCGCCTCGTTCAGCTCCGTCGCCGTCACTCCACCCACCTCCCGACTGACCGTTCGGTCGGTCCCATTCTGTACGGCCGGACCCCGGCCTGACAAGGCACGGTCCACGGCGGTCGCGGAGGGCGGGGGAACGGGGCGCCGCGGCGCCGGGCACGAGCGGCCGGACGGGCGCGGGTCGCAGGGGGCCGGGCGGGTCCGTACACGGAGGACCCGGCGGACCCGGGCGGGCGATCCGGGCGGGGTCGCCGCCCGGACCGGGGCCGGGGGGGATCAGGCGCGGTCGCGCAGGCGGGGCAGCGGTACGGCGAGGAGCGCCGCCAGCAGGGCGATCCGCGGGGCGAACTGGTCGACCAGCACGTGTTCGTGCCGGGCGTGCGGACCGCGGCCGACGGCGCCGAGGCCGTCCAGGGTGGGCAGGCCGCGGGCGCCGGCGAGGTTGGTGTCGCCGGCACCGCCGGCCGGGGCCCCGTCCAGCTGCTCGCCGAGCGCCGCCGCCAGTGAACGGACGTGCCGCAGCAGCGGGTTGACGGGGCGCTCGGGCCAGGCCGGCCGGCTGGACAGCACCTCGGTGCTGACGTTGGCGCCGGGCCGCAGCGCGGTGAGGTGGGAGAGGGTGTCGAGGGCGCGGCGCTGCGCCTCGGCGGTGGCGAAGCGCAGGCCGAGTTCGGCCTCCGCCCGGCCGGCGATCACGTTGGCGCGGGTGCCGCCGGTGATCCGGCCGGTGTTGAGCTCGGTGCCGGGCATCCGGCCGAGCCCGCGGACGGCGACCAGCTGGTCGACCAGTTCGTCGACGGCGGAGACGCCTTCGGTGGCGTTGTTGCCGGCGTGCGCCTCCCGCCCGGTGACGCTGAGCAGGACGCGGGTGGAGCCGCGTCTGGCGGTCTTGAGCCGGCCGTCGGGATGCGACGGCTCCAGGCCCAGGACGGCCGCGGCGCCCGGGAGTTGGCGTTCGACCAGGCGCCGCCCGTCCGGGCTGCCGACCTCCTCGTCGGAGACCACCACCAGGCGGACCGTCCGGTGCGGGCGCTGTCCGAGGTCGGCGAGCAGGGCGAAGGCGCCCTCCAGCAGGGCGAGTCCGGCCTTCATGTCGAGCACGCCGGGGCCGCTGAGCCGGCCGCCCTCCTCCTCGACCGGCCAGTCGGCGAGGGTACCGGCCGGCCAGACCGTGTCGTGGTGGCCGACCACCAGCAGGTGGGGCAGGGACTCCTCGCGGCCGGGCCACTCCAGGACCAGGTGGTCGCCGGCCGGTCCCTTCTCGCGGCGGGCGCGCGCGCCGGTGGCGCGGAAGCCGGCCGACAGTTCTTCGGCGAGGGCGTCGAGTCGGGGGGCGTCGCCGCTGGGCGACTCCAGGGCGGCGAGGGCGGCGCAGCGGCGGCGCACGGCGCCGGCGAGGGTGCGGGCCCGGGTGGTGAGCGCCTGCGGGAGTCCCGGCAGGGCGGGCAGGCCGGGTGCGGCTGCGGGGGCCGCCGGGTCGGCGGTCCGGGTCGGGGCGGGCGCCGCCGCGGTATTCGCGGGTTCGCCGTCGGCGGCACGGTCGGCCGCGGGTCGTCCGGCCGCTGCTCCGGCCGGCGCCGTTCCCGGCTCGGCCGGGAGGACGGTATGCGGGCTCACCTCGCACCTCCACAACCCGGGGCGGTCGGGGCGGCCGACCGGGGTTGTGGCGGTCGTGGGGGTCGGGCGGCGGCCGGGACCGGTGTCCGGTCGGGCAGCGGTCGATGGTGCAACCTCGGACTGGGTGACACGTCGTCCTCCTCGCTCGCTCCGGCGGCCCCGGCGTCCGGGGTCCGTGGACGGCGCCCCCGGTGCGCGGTGCGGCCGGGCACCGGTAACCGGGGAGGCTCGGGAAGTGAGCCTAGAAGACCCGATCACCTCCGTGCGAGGTGGCCCGGTGCTGCGCGGCCCGTCCCGCGACGGGTGCGCGCGTCCCGATTCCCACGATGGACCTGCGGTGTCGCTTCGGCAGTCCGAACCGCCCCCGGGCGGCCGATCCACGTCCGACGGGTGACGGCCGATCAGCCTTTGATATCGGTCACCCTCCCCCCGCACCCACGGCCGCCATCGGATGACAGATATTGAAATCTGTCATCCGACATGCCATAGTCGAATCGTCACCGCACTCCGCCCTCGATCCCGGGAGCCCCGATGCCCACCACGCCCACGGCGCCTGCCCGCACCACCCTCGGCACCACCGGCCCGGAGACCTCCGCCCTCGGCCTCGGCCTGATGGGCATGTCCGACCTGTACGGCCCCGCCGACGAGGCCGAGTCGATCGCCACGATCCACGCCGCCCTCGACGCCGGCGTCACTCTGATGGACACCGGCGACTTCTACGGCATGGGCCACAACGAGCTGCTGCTGCACGAGGCGCTCCGCGGCCGCGACCGCGAGACGGTGCAGATCAGCGTCAAGTTCGGTGCCCAGCGCGGCCCGGACAACGGCTGGCTCGGCTACGACGCGAGCCCGGCCGCCACCAAGTCCGCCCTGGCCTACACCCTGCGCCGGCTGCGCACCGACCACGTCGACGTCTACCGCCCGGCCCGGCTCGACCCGAACGTGCCGATCGAGGAGACCGTCGGCGCGATCGCCGAACTGGTGAAGGCCGGGTACGTCCGGCACATCGGCCTCTCCGAGGTCGGCGCCGAGACGCTGCGCCGCGCCGCGGCCGTGCACCCGATCAGCGACCTGCAGATCGAGTACTCGCTGCTCTCCCGATCCCTGGAGGCCGAGGTGCTGCCCGTGGCGCGCGAGCTCGGCATCGGCATCACCGCCTACGGGGTGCTCTCCCGCGGCCTGCTCAGCGGCCACTGGAACGCCGACCGGGAGATCGGCGCGAGCGACTTCCGCGGCCACAGCCCGCGCTTCCAGGGCGAGAACCTGACCCGCAACCTGGCCCTGGTCGAGGCGCTGCGCTCGGTGGCCGAGGCGAAGGGCGCCACCGTCGCCCAGGCCGCGATCGCCTGGGTCGCCTCCCGCGGCGCGGACGTCGTGCCGCTGGTCGGCGCCCGCCGCCGCGACCGGCTCGCCGAGGCCCTCGGCTCGCTGGACGTCCGCCTCACCGCCGCCGACCTCGCCGCGATCGAGGCCGCCGTGCCGGAGGGGTCGGCCGCGGGCGACCGGTACGCTGCGGCACAGATGGCGATGCTGGACAGCGAGCGCTGAGCGGCCGCCCGCCGTACCGACACCGAAGGACGACCTCCCCGTGGCCACGGACAACGCACTCACCGCCGAGCAGATCCTGAGCACGGCGGAGGACGTCCTGCGGCGGTTCGGTCCGGCGAAGGCCACCGTGGTCGACATCGCCCGCGCCCTCGGCGTCAGCCACGGCAGCGTCTACCGGCACTTCCCCAGCAAGGCGGCGCTGCGCGAGGCCGTCACCCAGCGCTGGCTGGACCGGGCCCACGACGAACTCGCGGCGATCGCCGCCGAGCCGGGCCCGGCCGCCGAGCGGCTGCACCGCTGGCTGGCCACGCTGTTCGCCGCCAAGCGGCAGAAGGCGCTGGAGGACCCGGAGCTGTTCGCCACCTACATGGTGCTGGTCGGCGAGGTCAGCGGGACGGTGGAGGAGCACGTCGACACGCTGGTCGCGCAGATCCGGCAGATCGTCGAGGACGGCGTCCGGCGCGGCGAGTTCCGCGACGCCCCGGCCGGACCGGTGGCCCGCTCGGTCTTCCTCGCCACCGCGCACTTCCACGACCCGGCGCACGCCGCCGAGTGGTCCCGCCCGGCCGCCCAGGACGACTTCGAAGCCCTCTGGTCGCTCCTGCTGGAGGGCCTGCGCGGCCGCTGACGCGGCGCCGCACGCCCGCACCCGCCGCACCGGCAGTCCGCCTGCCCGGAAATCCGCTGGCCCGGGCCGTCCCGCCGCGGAGAGAATGCCGCCATCGGTCATTCTCACCCGGAGGACAACATGCGCGCGCCGACCGCGGCCCTGGACAGCCTGCAGGGCCTCGCCCTCGGAGACTCCTTCGGCGACCGCTGGTTCTCGCCGCGCGTCGACGAGGCCGCCGCCGAGCAGGCCGCCCGGATCGCGCGGCCCGGGCCGTGGAAGTGGACCGACGACACCGCGATGGCGCTGGTCGTCGTCCAGCACCTCGACCGCTGCGGCGAGGTGCGGCAGGACGACCTCGCCCGCGAGTTCGCCGCCGCCTACACCGCCGCTCCGCACCGCAAGTACGGGCCGTCGATGCACCAGGTGATGCGGGCCGTGCACGGGGGTGCGGACTGGCGGTCCGTCACCGCCGGGGTGTTCGGCGGCCAAGGCTCGCACGGGAACGGCGCCGCGATGCGGGTCGCCCCGCTCGGCGCCTGGTTCGCCGACGACCTCGCCGTCGTCGCCGAGCAGGCCGGGCTCTCCGCCCGGACCACCCACCACCACCCGGAGGCCACCGCCGGGGCGGTCGCGGTGGCGGTCGCCGCGGCCCTCGCCGCCCGCAGCCGCGGCTCCGCCGCCCCGGGCCGGTCGGAGTTCCTGCTGGAGGTCGCCGGTCACCTGCCGGAGAGCGACGTCCGGTCCGGCCTGCGCACGGCCGCCCGCTTCCCGGCGGGCACCACCGTGCGGCACGCGGCCGTCGTGCTCGGCTCCGGCGCCCGGCTCTCCGCCCAGGACACCGTCCCGTTCGCCCTCTGGTCGGCCGCCGGCGCCCTCGGCTCCCTCCCCGACACCCTCTGGGAGACCCTCGGCGGCTGGGGCGACATGGACACCACCTGCGCCATCGCCGGCGGCGTCACCGCCGCCCGCACCGGCCTCACCGACGTCCCCGCCGCCTGGCTGGACGCCCGCGAGCCCCTCCCCGCCTGGGCGTCCCCGCAGCCCTGACGGCGGGACCGTCGGCGGCGGGGCCCGGGCCGGGCACGGCGAACGGACGGCAGGCGCCGGCCGGGCTGCTGGGGGCGCCCGGCCGGCGC
>NZ_JBEYFP010000122.1:0-13168 GCF_040634455.1 Kitasatospora sp. NPDC007106 | reverse complement strand
GCGGTCAACGGCTGGACGCTGACGTACGCGTACACCGGCAACCAGACGCTCTCCGGCACCGGCTGGAACGGCACCTGGTCGCAGTCCGGCAAGAACGTCACCGTCACCAACCCGGCCTGGGCGGCCGGCATCGGCGCCGGACAGTCGGTGACCGCCGGCGCCAACTTCTCCTACAGCGGCAGCAACGCGGCGCCGACCTCGTTCGCGCTGAACGGCGTCGCCTGCACCGGCACCGGCCCCACCCCGTCCGGCTCGGCCAGCGCCTCGGCCTCGGCCTCGCCCTCCGCGAGCGCCTCCGCCTCCGCCTCCCCCAGCAGCTCGGCCTCGCCGAGCAGTTCCTCCTCGCCCACCGGCAGCACCGGCGCCCCGGCCCTGCACGTCTCGGGCACCTCCCTGGTGAACGAGTCCGGTACGGCCGTCACCCTGCACGGCGTCAACCGCTCGGGCACCGAGTTCATGTGCGTCCAGGGCTACGGCTTCTTCGACGGACCGGTCGACGCCGCGGCCATCGCGGCGATCAAGAGCTGGCACGCCAACGCCGTCCGCGTCCCGCTCAACGAGGACTGCTGGATCGGCACCAGCAACGTCAAGCCCGAGTACGCCGGCGCCAACTACCGCTCCGCGATCAAGGGTTGGGTGGACGCACTGCGCAACGCCGGCCTCACCCCGATCGTCGAGATGCACTGGAGCCGCGGCCAGTACACCGGCAACTCCTCCGGCTGCGCGGACGTCAACGCCACCTGCCAGAAGCCGATGCCCGGCGCCAACGCGGTGCCGTTCTGGAGCTCCGTCGCGGACACCTTCAAGGACACCGACCAGGTCGTCTTCGACCTGTTCAACGAGCCCTACCCGGACCGCTCGGAATCCTCGACCACCCAGGGCTGGCTCTGCTGGCGCGACGGCGGCAGCGCCTGCCCCGGCATCCCCTACCAGGTCAGCGGCTTCCAGACCCTGGTGGACACCGTACGGGCGACCGGCGCCAAGAACGTCATCATGCTCGGCGGCCTGGCCTACTCCAACGACCTCGGCCAGTGGCTCACCTACAAGCCGACCGACCCGACCGGCAACCTCGCCGCGGCCTGGCACGTGTACAACTTCAACACCTGCTCCGGCACGTCCTGCTTCGACTCCACCCTCGCCCCGGTGGCGGCCAAGGTCCCGCTGGTCGCCGGAGAGATCGGCGAGAACACCTGCAGCCACGGCTTCATCGACCAGGTGATGGCCTGGCTCGACGCCCGGAAGCTCGGCTACCTCGGCTGGACCTGGAACACCTGGGACTGCAGCTCCGGCCCCTCGCTGATCAGCAACTACGACGGCACCGCGACCAACTTCGGCGCGGGCCTGCGGGACCACTTCCGCGCGATCGGCTGACGCCCGGGCATCAGGTGCACCCCTAGGGGCGCGGGGAAATCGGGCTCGCCCCGAACCACCAGGGCGACCACCCCCGGACTGCGCAGTTCCCCGCGCCCTGGGCGGGCCAAGCTGCCCAAGAATGGAAAACCCCGTAGGGGCGCGGGGAACTGCGCGATTCGGATGCGGCGCACGGACAGACCAGGGTCGATCCCGGTCAGTTGCGGCACCCACCCCCGGACTGCGCAGTTCCCCGCGCCCCTGGCTGGCCGACCTCCCTGCGCCCCTGAGTGGTGTCCTTCAGATTCCGTACAGGCGGCGGGCGTTGGCCGATCCCAGCGCCTCGGTGATCCGCAGGACGTCCGCCGGGGTGCAGTCGCCGGTGGTGTGCCAGCCGTCCAGGAGCGTGGCGAGCGCCCGGCGGAACTGTGCTGCGCCGACGGGGTACAGCTCGGGCAGTCCGTAGGCGTCGGTGGAGGCCAGGACCTTGCCGAAGGGGGCCAGTTCGAGCACTTCGCCGAGTACGGTGGCGGCCCGCGGTCCGGTGTAGGAGAGGGTCAGTCCGACGTCGGCGTACACGTGCGGGTAGGCCTGGGCGAGCCAGGCGGCCTGCCGGTGGTAGGGGTAGCCGTGCAGCAGGACGAGCGGGACGCCGTCCGGCTCGACCGCGCGGACGAAGTCCACCAGCAGGGCCGGGTCGGCCCGGTGCAACCGCAGGTCGGGGTCGCCGAAGCCGGTGTGCAGTTGGATCGGCAGTGCGAGGCCGACGGCCGTCCACAGCAGGTGGCGCAGCAGGACGGGGTCGGCGATCCGGTCGGGCGGCCGGGCCCCCGCGGCCCGGACGACCTCGGAGCGGGCGGGCGGCCCGCCCGGGATGTCCAGGCCGGCGCGGTAGGCGAGCACCGACTTCACCGCCACGGCCCCGGCGCAGGCTTCGGCCAGTGCCTCGGCGACGGCGTCCGGCCACTGCGCCGCGGGCGCCCGGACGTCGGCGGCCACCGCCTCCAGCCGGACCACTTCGTGCAGCCGGGCTCCGGCGAGTGCGGCGAGGTCGGCGGGCGGCAGCAGCGGCCTGCCGCCGGCTTCGGTGAGGCCGGTGTCGACCAGCAGGTCGGCGAGGCCCGCGCCGGCGAGCATCCGGGCGGTGGCCTCGGCGGCGCCGGTCTCCCGGCGGGCCGCCAGGTAGTCGGCGGGTTCGGCGAGGGCGGGCAGTCCGAGCAGTGGCGGGCACCAGCGCCGGACGGCGAGCCCGATCGCGCTGTCGAAGGGGGAGGTGCCGGGGGCGGGCGGCCGGTCGGACTCGGTGATCAGGGCGCCGAGGGCGGCTTCGTCGAGTTCGTCGGCGACGACGCTGTGGCAGTGGTGGTCGACCAGCACGGTCAGTACCGCCAGCGGGTGGCGGCGACCAGTTGCTGTGCGTCGAGCCCTCCGTAGCGGGCGATCTCGGCCTCCCGGACGTCGAGCACGGCGTGGTAGAGCTCCTCCCCCAGGGCGGTGCGCAGCGGGGCGCAGGCGCGGAGGGCGGAGAGTGCGGCGGCGGGGCTGTGCGGCAGTCGCTCGACGCCGGGTTCGCGGGCGGGGTCGCCGGGCACCTCGGGCGGCAGCTTCAGGCCGGCGTCGAGTCCGGCGAGGCCTGCGGCGAGGGCGCCGCCGAGGGCGAGGTAGGGGTTGGCGGCCGGGTCGAAGCACTTCACCTCGGCGTTGGCCTGGTCGGGTGCGGAGCCGGTGATCAGTCGCAGGGCGGCCTCCCGGTTCTCCAGTCCCCAGCAGCGGTAGGGGCCGGACCACCGGCCGGGCACCAGGCGCAGGTGGCTGGCGGGGCTCGGGGCGCCGAGGACCAGGAGGGCGGGGAGTTCCTCCAGGATCCCGGCGAGGAAGGCGGCGGCCTGCTCGGTGAGGCCGTGCGGGCCGGGGCCGCCGGCGTGCAGGTTCCGGCCGTCCTGCCAGAGGCTGAGGTGGAGGTGGCAGCCGTTGCCGACGCCGTCCGGTGCGACGACGGGGGCGAAGGAGGTGCGCAGTCCGTGCCGGGCGGAGACCGCGCGGACGGTCTGCCGGACGAGCAGGGAGGTGTCGGCGGCGCGGACGGGGGTGTCGGCGGCGACGGAGACCTCGAACTGGCCGGGTGTGTACTCGGGGTGGATCTGCAGCACGGCGAGCTGCTGGGCCTCCAGGGCGCGGAGCACGTCGAGCAGGTAGTCGGAGCGTTCGACCAGCCGGTCCATGCCGTAGGCGGAGCCGCCCTCCGGTGCGCCGTCCCGGTCGACGACCCATTCGATCTCGAAGCCGGCCCGCACGTCGAGTCCGCGGGCGGCGAGTGCCCGTTCGGTGCGGCGGGCGAACCAGCGCTGGCAGCCGGGGTGCGCCGCGCCGTCCTGGCGGCGGCGGTCGACGGGTGCCCAGGCCCAGCCGGGCTGGGCGGCGAGCGGCACCAGTGCGTCGAGGTCGGGGACGAGGCGGAGGTCCCCGACGGGGCCGCCGCCGGGGGCCATGGAGTCGTCGGCGAGGAAGGAGTCGAAGCAGGGGGAGGCGCCGATGCCGTACCGGACGGCGTGCGGCAGCCGGGCGACCGGCACCGCCTTGGTCCTGGTGATGCCGGCGTTGTCCACCCAGCCGAGGGCGACGGCGTCGATCCCGGCCCCGGCGAGTTCCGCGGCGGCCTGCTCGGCCCGTTCCACCGTCTCGTCCCTCGTGTGCGCGCTGCCCATGCGCCCATGCTGCCGTCCGGAGCGGCCGGGGCGGGGGATCGCCCCGCGGTGGGGGCTGCCCGGGAGGGTGAAATCGGCCAACTCGGCAGATGTGTCGCAGGTCACACCGGACGGGGAATTTCCGGGGACCGACTCCCCGTTTGATCCGGTGTCCGCACAAACGGGGAACGAGTCCCCGGAAGGGAAGGGAGTCCGATGACCACGGTCAGCGCCAAGCCGGCGGGCCAGCGGCTCCGTGCGGACGCCGAACGCAACCGGGCGAGGATCATCACCGCCGCCCGCGAGGCGATCGTGGAGCACGGCGCGGAGGCGCCGCTCGACGAGATCGCCCGTCGGGCCGGGGTCGGCAACGCCACGCTCTACCGTAACTTCTCCGACCGGCGCGAGCTGCTGCACCACGTCACCCTCTCGGTGCTGACCAGGGTACTGGAGCACGCGGAGGCCGGACTCGCCGAGCCGGACGCCTTCGAGGGCCTGTCCCGGTTCACGCACGCCGCCGCGGACGAGCGCATCGGCGCGCTCTGTCCGATGGTCTCCGACCACATCGACCACGACGACCCCGAGCTGGAGCGGGCCCTGCTGCAGCTGAAGGCCGCCGCCGCCGAGCTCATCGCCCGCGTCCACGCGAGCGGGCAGCTGCGCGCCGACATCGGAGTCGGCGACTACTTCCTCGGCGTCACCCAGCTGACCCGCCCGCTCCCGGGCACCGGATGCCTCGACCTCGACCAGTTCGTCCATCGCCACCTGCAGGTCTTCCTGGACGGCCTGCGGGCACCGGCGACCTCCGTACTTCCCGGCCGCGCCGCGTCCTTCGAGGACCTCAAGCGCGCCGACTGACCGACCCGACCGCACGCATCGCACGTTAGTTAGTGGGTACCCCCATGTCCGAATCCGGCCTCCAGGCCGACCCGCGCCGCTGGAAGGCACTCGCCTTCATCGGCCTGGCCCAGCTGATGGTCGTCCTCGACGCGACCGTCGTGAACATCGCCCTGCCCTCCGCCCAGCACGACCTCGGCATCTCCGACGGCAACCGCCAGTGGGTGATCACCGCCTACGCGCTGGCCTTCGGCGGACTGCTGCTGTTCGGTGGCCGGATCGCCGACCTGTGGGGCCGCAGGCGGACCTTCATCATCGGCCTGACCGGCTTCGCGCTGGCGTCCGCGCTCGGCGGCGCCGCCGTCAACACCCCGATGCTGCTCGGTGCCCGCGCCCTCCAGGGCGTCTTCGGCGCCCTGCTCGCCCCGGCCGCGCTCTCGCTGCTCGCGGTGATGTTCACCGAGGCCAAGGAGCGCGCCAAGGCCTTCGGCATCTACGGCGCCATCGCCGGTGGTGGCGGTGCGATCGGCCTGATCCTCGGCGGTCTGCTCACCGAGTACCTGAACTGGCGCTGGACCTTCTACGTCAACATCCCGTTCGCCGTGGTCGCGATCCTCGGCGCGGTGATGGTGATCCGCGAGCCCGTCGGCAGCCGCAACCGCAACAAGCTGGACATCCCCGGCGTGCTGCTGGTCACCTCCGGCCTGGTCTCCCTGGTGTACGCCTTCACCCGCGCCGAGTCGGACGGCTGGAGCGCCGGCATCACCGTCGGCCTGTTCGTCGCCGCCGCCGTCCTGCTGGCCGCGTTCGCCGTGGTGGAGAGCAAGGTCTCCGCGCCGCTGCTGCCGCTGCGCGTCGTCACCGAGCGCAACCGCGGCGGTGTCTACCTGTCGCTCGGCCTCGCCGTGATCGGCATGTTCGGCCTGTTCCTCTTCCTGACCTACTACCTGCAGGTGGTCCTCGGCTACAGCCCGGTCACCAGCGGCCTGGCCTTCCTGCCGATGGTGGCGGGCATGATCACCGGCTCCACCCAGATCGGCGCCCGGCTGATGACCCGCGTCCCGCCGCGCTACCTGATGGTGCCCGGCTTCCTGGTCGCCTCGCTGGGCATGCTGATCCTCACCCAGATCGACGTGAACAGCTCCTACCCGGCACTGATCCTGCCCGGTCTGATCCTGATGGGCCTCGGCATGGGCACCGCGTTCATGCCGGCGATGAGCCTGGCCACGCACGGCGTCGAGCCGCGCGACGCCGGTGTCGCCTCGGCGATGGTCAACACCTCCCAGCAGGTCGGCGGCGCCATCGGCACCGCGCTGCTGAACACCATCGCGGCCAGCGCCACCACCGCGTACCTGACCTCGCACGCCAAGGACGGCGCGCCGCAGCAGCTGCTCCAGCTGCAGGGCATGGTGCACGGCTTCTCGACCGCGATCTGGTGGTCCTTCGGCATCCTGGTGCTCGCCGCCACGGCCGCCGCCGTCCTGATCAACACCGGCCGTCCCGACGTCCACGCGACCGCCGAGGGCGCGGCCGCGGAGGACGCCGTCCCCGTGATGGCGCACTGACGCCACCCCTCACCGCAGCGGCCCGCCGGGTTCTCCCGGCGGGCCGCTGCGCGTTCCCCGCTCCTCCCCGACCCGCGCGGCACTCTTCCTACTGGGCGGTAACTCCGCTACAGTGACCGGCACGCACCAGCGCCGGGCCTCGGGAGCCGCACCGGCGTGGTCGGCGCCGCGGTATTCGCGCGGACGCCCCGGTGCGTGTCTCCGGCCCTCGCGGCCGTCTTCTCCCTGCAGCAGTTCAGCGCCGCCTGTCCTTCCTCTCAGCGCGCCTGAGCACCTCGGCACACCCGCGGCACGACCGGAGCGGACCGGTCCGTGCTCCGCGGGGCCGCCCCGTCTTCCCGCACACCCGCGTCGCCACACCCTCCTCCGGCGTGCCCCGGCCGCCGCTCGCCGTCGAGCGGCCGGCCGCGCCCGAGTGCTGCGCGGGCCCATGACAAGGAGTCAGGACAATGGAGCGTCCCTTCCCCACCGTCGCCGTGGTCGGCCTCGGCACCATGGGTGCCGGCGTCGCCGTGGCCGTCGCGAAGAGCGGCCGCCGGGTGCTCGGCATCGAGGCCGATGCCGACGCCGCGGGCCGGGCCCTCGCCCGGATCGAGGAGGCCACCGCGCACGCGGTGCAGCGCGAGCGGCTCACCGCCGAGGAGCGCACCGCGCTGCTCGCCCTGATCACCGTCGGCGACCGGCTGGACGTCGCCGCCGGGGCCGACCTGGTGATCGAGGAGCTGCCCGAGCAGCTGGAGCTGAAGCGCGAGGTCTTCGCCGAACTGGACCGGATCTGCCCGCCGGAGACGGTGCTCGCGACCGGTACCACCGCACTGTCGGTGACCCGGATCGCCGCCGCCACCGCCCGCCCGGAGCGGGTCCTCGGCCTGCACTTCTTCAACCCGGTGCACACCATGAAGCTGGTCGAGGTGGTGCGCACCGTGCTGACCTCCCCGCAGGCCGCCGAGGACGCCGCCGCCTTCGCCCGCGACCTGGGCAAGGAGCCGGTCGCGGCCGGCGACCGGGCCGGCTTCATCGTCAACGGCCTGCTCTTCGCCTACCTCAACCAGGCCGCCGCGATGTTCGAGTCGCGGTACGCCACCCGCGAGGACATCGACGCCGCGATGCGGCTCGGCTGCGGCCTGCCGATGGGCCCGCTGGCCCTGCTCGACCTGATCGGCATCGACACCGCCCGCACCGTGCTGGAGGCGATGTACGAGCAGTCCAAGGACCGGCTGCACGCCCCGGCGCCGATCCTCGGCCAGCTCGCCTCGGCGGGCCTGCTCGGCCGCAAGTCGGGCCGCGGCTTCTACACCTACGAGGCGCCCGGCTCCTCGAAGGCGGTCGCCGAGGCCACCGCCGCGGCCGGCACACGGGTCGCGGGCCGGACGGTCGCGAGCATCGGCGTCTGCGGCTCGGGCACCATGGCCACCGGCATCGTCGAGGTGTTCGCCAAGGCCGGCCTGCCCGTCCTGCTGGCGGCCCGCAGCCAGGAGAAGGCGGACCGCGCCAAGGCGCAGCTGGCCAAGTCGCTGGAGCGCTCGGTCTCCCGCGGCCGGCTCGCCGCCGAGGCCCGGGACGCGGCGCTGGCGCTGGTCACCCCGACCGGCAGCTACGCCGACCTGGCCGGGGTGGACCTGGTGGTCGAGGCGGTCGCCGAGGACCTGGAGGTCAAGCGCGAGCTGTTCGCCACCCTGGACAAGGTCGTCAAGCCGGGTGCGGTGCTGGCCACCACCACCTCCAGCCTGCCGGTGATCAGCTGCGCGACCGCGACCTCGCGGCCGCAGGACGTGATCGGCATGCACTTCTTCAACCCGGCACCGGCCATGAAGCTGGTCGAGGTGGTCTCCACGGTGCTCACCGCGCCGGACGTCACCGCCACCGTGCTGGAGCTCTGCGCCAAGGTGAAGAAGCACGCGGTGGAGTGCGGCGACCGGGCCGGCTTCATCGTCAACGCGCTGCTCTTCCCGTACCTGAACGACGCGGTGCGGATGCTGCAGGAGCACTACGCGACGGTGGACGACATCGACACCGCGATGAAGCTCGGCTGCGGCTACCCGATGGGCCCGTTCGAGCTGCTGGACGTGGTCGGCCTGGACGTCTCGCTGACCATCGAGCAGGTCCTGCACCAGGAGTTCCGCGAGCCCGGCCTGGCGGCCGCCCCGCTGCTGGAGCACCTGGTCGCGGCGGGCTGCCTGGGCCGCAAGACCGGCCGCGGCTTCCGCGACCACGCCCGGCGCTGACGCACCACGGGCCGTCCCCGCCCCGCCCGTCCCCCGCGGCCCCACCCGCGGACGGGCGGGGTGCGGGGCGGCCCGCACGGCACATCCACGGACCGAACGGCCGCCTCGCAGCAAGGAGTCGACATGAACACCGAGCCCGGAGGCAGACTGCCTCGGAGCAACGTCGCGCCGGCCGGACGGCCGGCCTGGAACGAGGGTGCGCTGCCGCCCCGCTGGCCGCGGCCCGCCGTGCTGCCGCCGGCGCCCCCGGTCCGCCGGGCACGGCCGACCGGAGCGGCGCCCGGGGCGTGTAGCGTTCCGGGCATGGATCGGGAACAGTCATCCGCGCAGCAGCAGCCGCCCCGCGAACCGGTGGACGGCGCCCGTCCCGAGGGCGGCACCGGCGGCCGTCGGGCCGCGGCCCAGCGCCGGCAGATGCGCCAGGAGCTGGCGTCGGCGGCGATGGACCTGTTCGCCAACCAGGGGTACGAGGAGACGACGGTCGATCAGATCGCCGCCGAGGCGGGCGTGGCGCGGCGGACCTTCTTCCGCTACTTCCGCTCGAAGGAGGAGGCGATCTTCCCGGACCACGACGACACCCTGGTCCGGGTGGCCGACCTGCTGGCCAGCGCCGAGCCGGAGGAGCACCCGCTGGACGTGGTGTGCCGCGGCATCAAGGAGGTGCTGCGGATGTACGCCTCCACCCCGGGCGTCTCGGTGGCGCGCTACCAGCTGATCCGGCAGGTCCCGGCGCTGCGCGAGCGGGAGATCGCGGTGGTGGCCCGGTACGAGCGGCTGTTCACCCGCTACCTGCTGGGGCGCTTCGACGCGGCCGAGCAGATCCCGCCGGGCTGGCAGCGCGGCGGGGACGACGACTCGATGCTGGCCGAGGTGTCGGCGGCGGCCGTGGTGGCGGCCCACAACCACGTGCTGCGGCGCTGGCTGCGGGCCGGCGGCCACGGCGACGTGGAGGCGCAGCTGGACCACTCCTTCGAGGTCATCCGGGGCACCTTCTGGGCGACCTCGCCGAGTGGCGTGCGACGCCGTGGCACTCTCGTGGCACCCGGTGCCAGTGGTGACACCGGGTCGGCCCTGGAGGGCGCGGCGGTGAGCGCCCTGAGTGCGAGCCCCGGCGGTGAGGTACTCATCACAGTGGCCCGCACCGACGCCCCGCTGGACCTCGTGCTGGACTCGATCAAGTCCGCCCTGGGCGCCGCCAAGTCGGCCTGATTCCCGGCATTCCCGCAGTTCAGAAGGCATTTCGAAGGCCCGTCCCGGACATCCGGGGCGGGCCTTCGCGCATACCGCACCGGGGCGCCTCGAACAGCGATCCACATCACTCGAACTGATGACACCCGGTGTCTTTACGAGTGGCACAGGGTGCCACTACCTTGTTACCCACCAGTCGCGGCGCCGCGGCTCCCCACCTCGGCGCGCCGCGTCCGGCGTCCCCGCACCACGGGGGCACGTACGACCTCGGCGACACCACATCCGTCGCAGACCGTCGACCCACCCACCCACAGACCCTCAGCGAAGCCGGTGTCCGCTCCCGGCTCCCCCAGACGCCCTGTGCCCTCACACAGGTACGCCTTCGGAGGCAGCCATGAACGAAATCCTCGACGCGATCCTCAGCTCCGACAGCACCCCGGCGGACTTCGCCGCGATCAAGCTGCCGGAGTCCTACCGGGCGGTGACGCTCCACAAGGACGAGGAGCAGATGTTCGCCGGCCTCGCCAGCCGCGACAAGGACCCCCGCAAGTCCCTCCACCTGGACGAGGTCCCCCTCCCCGAGCTCGGCCCGGGCGAGGCCCTGGTCGCCGTCATGGCGAGCTCCGTCAACTACAACACCGTGTGGAGCTCGATCTTCGAGCCGGTCTCCACCTTCGGCTTCCTGGAGCGCTACGGCCGCCTGTCGCCGCTGACCAAGCGCCACGACCTGCCGTACCACATCCTCGGTTCGGACCTCGCGGGCGTCGTCCTGCGCACCGGCGCCGGCGTCAACGCCTGGAAGCCCGGCGACGAGGTCGTCGCGCACTGCCTCTCGGTCGAGCTGGAGTCCCCGGACGGCCACAACGACACGATGATGGACCCGGAGCAGCGCATCTGGGGCTTCGAGACCAACTTCGGCGGCCTCGCCGAGATCGCCCTGGTCAAGACCAACCAGCTGCTGCCCAAGCCGAAGCACCTCACCTGGGAGGAGGCCGCCTCCCCGGGCCTGGTCAACTCCACCGCCTACCGCCAGCTGGTGTCGCAGAACGGCGCCGGCATGAAGCAGGGCGACAACGTGCTGATCTGGGGCGCCAGCGGCGGCCTCGGCTCCTACGCCACCCAGTACGCCCTGGCCGGCGGCGCCACCCCGATCTGCGTGGTCTCCAGCGAGTCCAAGGCCGAGATCTGCCGCGCCATGGGCGCCGAGGCGATCATCGACCGCTCCGCCGAGGGCTTCAAGTTCTGGAAGGACGAGCACACCCAGGACCCGCGCGAGTGGAAGCGCCTGGGCAGCAAGATCCGCGAGTTCACCGGCGGCGAGGACGTGGACATCGTCTTCGAGCACCCGGGCCGCGAGACCTTCGGCGCCTCGGTCTACGTCACCCGCAAGGGCGGCACCATCGTCACCTGCGCCTCGACCTCGGGCTACATGCACCAGTACGACAACCGCTACCTGTGGATGTCGCTGAAGCGCATCGTCGGCTCGCACTTCGCCAACTACCGCGAGGCGTTCGAGGCCAACCGCCTGGTCGCCAAGGGCAAGATCCACCCGACCCTCTCCAAGGTCTACTCCCTGGACGAGACCGGCCAGGCCGCCCTCGACGTGCACCACAACAAGCACCAGGGCAAGGTCGGCGTGCTCTGCCTCGCCCCCGAGGAGGGCATGGGCGTCCGCGACCACGAGCTGCGTGCCAAGCACCTGCCGGCGATCAACCGCTTCCGGAACATCTGATGGCAGACCGTGAAGGCGTTCAGCGCGACCGTCCGTGGTTGATGCGGACCTACGCCGGACACTCCACCGCGAGCGACTCCAACGCGCTCTACCGGCGGAACCTGGCGAAGGGCCAGACGGGCCTGTCCGTCGCCTTCGACCTGCCCACGCAGACGGGCTACGACTCGGACCACGTCCTCGCCCGCGGCGAGGTCGGCCGGGTCGGCGTCCCGGTGGGCCACGTCGGCGACATGCGCACGCTGTTCGACGGCATCCCGCTCGAGCAGACGAACACCTCCATGACGATCAACGCCACCGCGATGTGGCTGCTGGCGCTCTACCAGGTGGTCGCCGAGGAGCAGGGCGCGGACATCGCCAAGCTCACCGGCACCACCCAGAACGACATCGTCAAGGAGTACCTGTCGCGGGGGACGCACGTCTTCCCGCCCGGGCCGTCCGTCCGGCTGATCACCGACATGATCGCCTACACGGTCGCCAACATCCCCAAGTGGAACCCGATCAACATCTGCAGCTACCACCTGCAGGAGGCCGGGGCGACCCCCGTCCAGGAGATCGCGTACTCGATGTGCACCGCGATCGCCGTCCTCGACGCCGTCCGCGACTCCGGCCAGGTGCCGGCCGAGCGGATGGGCGAGGTCGTCGGCCGGATCTCCTTCTTCGTGAACGCGGGCGTCCGCTTCGTCGAGGAGATGTGCAAGATGCGGGCCTTCTCCCGGCTCTGGGAGAAGGTCACCCGCGAGCGCTACGGCATCGAGGACGCCAAGCAGCGCCGGTTCCGCTACGGCGTGCAGGTGAACTCGCTGGGCCTCACCGAGGCCCAGCCGGAGAACAACGTCCAGCGCATCGTGCTGGAGATGCTCGCCGTCACCCTCTCCAAGGACGCCCGCGCCCGCGCCGTCCAGCTGCCCGCGTGGAACGAGGCCCTGGGCCTCCCCCGCCCGTGGGACCAGCAGTGGTCGCTGCGCATCCAGCAGGTGCTCGCCTACGAGTCCGACCTGCTGGAGTACGGCGACATCTTCAACGGCTCCACCGTCGTCGAGGCCAAGACCGACGAGCTGCTCGCCGGCGCCGAGGCCGAGATCGCCAAGGTGCTGGAGATGGGCGGCGTGATCCCGGCCGTCGAGTCCGGCTACCTCAAGTCCAACCTGGTCGCCTCGCACGCGGCCCGCCGCGCCCGGATCGAGGCCGGCGAGGACAAGATCGTCGGGGTGAACTGCTTCGACACCACCGAGGAGAGCCCGCTCACCGCGGACCTCGACACCGCGATCATGGTGGTGGACCCGGCCTCCGAGCGCTCCGTGCTCGCCGGCCTGGAGCAGTGGCGCGCCGGGCGCGACGAGGCGGCCGCGCAGACCGCCCTGGAGCACCTCAAGGCCACCGCGGCGACCACCGACAACCTCATGCAGGCCACCCTCGCCTGCGCCCGCGCCGGCGTGACCACCGGCGAGTGGGCCTTCGCCCTGCGCGAGGTCTTCGGCGAGTACCGCGCCCCCCCGCGGACAAGACCACCGCCACCATCTCCCGGATCCGGCTGAGCGATCCTCCGCTGCCGTCCATCTACGACGTCGTCGAGCTGGTTCCGCGCAC
>NZ_JBEYFP010000121.1:0-13183 GCF_040634455.1 Kitasatospora sp. NPDC007106 | reverse complement strand
CCCGCTCGCACCCGCGCGGGCCCGCGGTGCTCCTGCTGCCCAAGGACGTCCAGCAGGCCACCCTGACACCCCGCGGGGCGGCACCGCCCACCCCGATACCCGAACCGCGCACCCCGGCCGTGCGGCTGGACCGCGCGACGGAGCGGCTGCGCGCCGCCACCCGGGTGCTGGTGATCGCCGGCGAGGGCGTCGCCGCGGCCGGGGCGAAGCAGGAACTCGCCGACCTGACGGCGAGGTTGGGCGCCTGGGTGGCGGTCACCCCGGACGCCAGGGACGTGTTCGACAACGACGACCAGCACTTCGCGGGCGTGGCCGGGGTGATGGGGCATCCGAACGTCCTGGACTGTCTGCGACGGGCCGAGCTCTGTCTGCTCGTCGGCACCCGCCTACCGGTGCTGGCCCGCGGCGGGCTGGAGTCGGCCCTGGCCGAGACCCCCGTGATCTGCGTCGATCCCGAGCCGCCGTTCGTCCCGTCCGTCCCCGGACTCCATCTCTCCGGCGGTCTGCGTGACACCCTGCGGCAACTGGCCTCCCGGCTCGCCGCCGGCGTCCGTCCCGCCCCCGGGCACGCCGGTCCGGTTCCGCTGGCGCCCCCGCCTCCCGGTGCCGGAGGTCTCTCCCACACCGCGGCGGTGGCCGCGGTGGCGGACGCACTTCCGCCGGACGCCCACGTCTTCGTGGACGCCGGGAACACCGGAGCCAGCGCGATCCACCGGCTCCGGGCGACGCGGCGGGGGCGGTTCGTGGTGGCCGTCGGCATGGGCGGCATGGGTTACGCCTTCGGCGCCGGCATCGGGGCGGCACTCGCCACCGGGCAGCGCAGCTACGTGCTCGCCGGGGACGGAGCGTTCTTCATGCACGGCATGGAGGTGCACACCGCGCTCGAGTACGGCGCTCCCGTCACCTTCGTGATCCTCAACAACAACGCCCACGCCATGTGTGCCACCCGCGAGCAGCTCTTCCTGGGTGCCCCGAACCCGGCCAACCTCTTCCTCCCCTCGGACATCGCCGCTGGTGTGGCAGGCATGTTCCCCACCCTGGCCGTGCACCGGGCCGCCACCGGACTGCAGCTGCGACAGGCGCTGCTGCGCGGCAACACGACGAGCGGTCCGCTCCTGGTGGCCGTGGACGTCGACCCCGCGGAGATCCCCCCGTTCCTTCCCTTCCTGACCGCAGCCGGCCCTGTGCCGGCCGACCACGAGGAGAGCGCTCATGACCGCTGCACCGTCCACACCGGCTGAGCTGTCCGGCCCGACCGGCGTGCCCGGTCTGACCACGGTGGAGAACACCGCACCGGCCGTCCTGGCGGCCCGCTGTGCGGAACTGACCCGCCCGGCCCATCCGCACCAGGAGGTCTACGGGCAGTACTGCACGATCCACGAGTACGTCGACTGCCCGCCGGACGACGCGTACGCCTACCTGCGTCAGGGGCACCACCTGGAGGAGTGGACGTTCAGCCTGCGGAACTTCGAGCCCGCCGGCACCCCCGGCCTGTGGGTCGGGGACGACCTGCTGGAGGCCGGGACCAGGATCTACTGCCGGGTGGAGTCCAACGCCGAGGCCCGGACGGTGGACTTCCACTGCGCCTGGGACCAGGGCGAGCAGCTCTGGATGATCTACCTGATGCGGGTCGTGCCCGCCGAACCGGTGCTGGGGCGGCCCGGTTCCGTCATCACCTGGACCAACTGCCGGCACCCGTACTACGACGCCAACCCGCGCCCCGAGCTCGCCCCGGGCCCGGACCGGGCCTGGGTGGGCGCGTACTGGGACCTCTTCTACGCGGGGCACACGGTGGAGATGTCCAACCTCAAGGCGATCCTGGAGCACCGCTCCCACAACTCCCTGCCGGTGAGCGTGCCGCCGCGTTCGGCGGTCGCCGCTGCCGATCCGGGGTCGAAGTGAAGACCGTCAGCCTCACCGACGTCTCCGGCCACCTGCCCGGGGAGCCGGTTCCCGCCTCGTACTACACCGACCACCCGGGGGCGGAGGACAGGCTCAGGGACAGCCCCATGTTCCGCGTCCCGGCGCTGCGGCACCACGTGACCGGGGAGAGCAACGTGGACCTGGTGGAGCAGGCCGTCCAGCCGCTGATCGAGCGCCACGGCCGGGCCGAGATCCGGGCGGTGGACGTCCTGCTGGTGCACAGCCAGCTGCCGGACAGCCCGTTCGTCGGGGCCGGCACCGAGGTCGCGCGTCGGCTCGGTCTGAACCCGTCCTGGCTGATCGACGTGGCCAACGCGGGCTGCGCCTCCTTCGTCCACATGCTGGAGCTGGCCGGGCAGATCCTCCGCACCACCGAGGCGAGGACGGCGCTGATCTGCAACGCGCAGACCGCCGCCGGGCAGCTCTTCACCCAGTCCGAGGTGCGACGGCTCGCCCAGGCCGCGATCCCCGGGGACGGCTGCGGCGTCGGCTACCTCACCACGTCGGCGGCCTCGCCGGTGCTGGCCGTGGTCGGCCGCCACATCGGCGCCCACGGTGGGGACATGACGGCCGTCCTGGAGGACGGCCGGCGCTACTGGGAACCGGGGCGGTCCCAGCTGCGGATCGGCTTCACCGAGGAGAGCGTCGGTACCGTCCTCGAACGCGGCAACCGGCTGGTGCCCGACCTGGTCTCCGAGGTCTGCGCGCGGATCGGCGTCCCCACCGCGGAGATCGACGTGCTGGTCACCAACCAGCCCAACCGTGCATTCCTGGAGAACTGGCGGCGTTCGCTGGGACTTCCGCCCGACCGGCATCCCGACACCTTCGACCGGTGCGGCAACCTCTTCGGCGCCGCCATCCCCGTCACCCTGGACCGGGCGCGGCGGTCCGGTCGGGTGAAGGACGGCGACCTGGTGGTGCTGGGCGGCTTCGCGCACGCCGGCGACTACGCGGGTGCGGCAGCCGTCCGCTGGGGCGCCGGGGGCGGGTGAGCGCCCGCTCGCCGAACCGGGGCCCGACCGCCGACGACGTCGCACGGTGGCGTTCGGCGGCGACCCGACCCGTCGCCCCGCCCGCCCGGTGCCCCGTGCGCACCCGCCGGCGTCCGGCGAGCGGTCGCCGTCGGCGTCACTCCGGCCGGCGGCGCCGCGGTCCGTCCAGGAGCGGTCCGTCCAGGAGCAGGCCGTCCAGGAGCAGGCCGATCAGCCGCCGGGGGTCGTACTGCGGGTCTCCGCCCCCGATGCACAGGTTGCCGATGCCGCGCATCAGTTCGTAGGGCCGGATGCCCGCCCGGATCTCGCCCGCCTCGGCCGCGGCGTCGAGCAGCTGCCCGCAGACCGGTAGCAGGCGGTCGAGGAACTGGCCGTGCAGGGCGGCGAAGCCGCTGCTGTCGGACTGCATCGCGTCGGCCAGTCCGTGCTTGGTGACCAGGAAGTCGACGAAGAGGTCGATCCACTGCCGCAGGGCGGCGAACGGGGAGCCGGTACCGGCCAGCAGCTCCGGGCCGGCCTCCGCGCACTCCTCGATCTGGTGGCGGTAGACGGCCGTGACGAGATCGGCGCGGGTCGGGAAGTGCCGGTAGATCGTTCCCGTCCCCACCCCCGCCCTTTCCGCGATCCGGCGGATCGGCGCGTCGACGCCGGAGGCCACGAACACCTCGGCGGCGGCCGCGAGCAGCGCCTGTTGGTTGCGCAGCGCGTCGGCCCGCTTGCTCCTGGCCGGCGCCCCTCCCGTGGGGCTCTCGCTGGACACGACTCTCCGCTCCCTCCGACACCCGTTGACAAAACGGAACGATGTTCCGGATAGTAAGCGGGACAGCGTTCCGCTTCAGGCTAGCCGAAGCGGGCGCAGCCGGCCATCACCCGTGCCCGCCGCCGCCCGTTCCGGTCGGCCGCGGCACCCACCGCAGTAGGGAGACCCGCCCACCATGCACGCATCCACCCGCACCGCCCCCGCCCCCGTCCTGTCGTACAGCCCGGTGGTCCTGCCCGTTCCCGGACGCCCCGTGGACCTCGAGGTACGCGTCTCCGCCCCCGCCTCCGGAACCGGCCTCCCCGTCGTCCTGCTCTCCCACGGGCACGGCCCCTCGAACAACCTCTCCTCGCTGAACGGCTACGCCCCGCTCGCCCACGCCTGGGCCGCCCGGGGCTTCGTCGTCGTCCAGCCCACCCACCTCACCTCCCGCACGCTGAGCCACCTGGTCGCCGACGCCCCCGGCGCGCCGGACTTCTGGCGCTCCCGCGCCGAGGACATGGGCCACGTCCTCGACCGGCTCGACGCGATCGAGCGCACCGTGCCGCAGCTCGCGGGACGGATCGACCACACCAAGATCGCCCTCGCCGGGCACTCGCTCGGCGGCTTCACCGCCGCCCTCCTGCTGGGCGCCGGACTCACCGACCCGGACACCGGGAAGGTGGTGCACCTGGCCGAGCCGCGGATCAAGGCGGGCGTCCTGCTCGCCGCACCCGGCAGGGGCGGCGACGCCTTCAACGGGCCCATGGCCGAGCAGTGGCCGATCGTCGGCGCCGTCGACTTCTCCACCATGACCGCCCCCGCCCTGGTCGTCGCGGGAGACGAGGACGACTCCCGGCACTTCACCGACATGGGCCCGGACTGGCACGCCGACCCCTACACCCTCGCCCCCGGCCCCAAGTCCCTGCTCACCCTGTTCGGGGCGGAGCACGGACTCGGCGGGATCGCCGGATACGACGCCGCCGAGACCACCGACGAGAACCCCGCGCGGGTCGCCGCCCTCGCGCAGCTCACCGCCGCCTACCTCCGCAGCCGGCTCCACCCCGGCGACACGGCCTGGCAGACCGCGTGCGAGGCGCTGGCGACCGACCCCGACCCGATCGGACGAGTCGAGGCCAAGTAGCCCGCCGGGGCCGCACGGTGGACCCCGCGCGGTGTCCCCGGCCCCGCGCGCGGCCCGCCGGCCGATACGATCGGCGCGTGACGGGAACAGGACGACTGCCGACGGTCCGCGAGGCGGACGTCCGGCGATGGCTGCCGATCGGGCTGCGGACGGCCGCGGCCCTGCTGGTGCCGTGGATCGTGGTGCTGGCCCTGTCCGTCCGCCGCTTCGGCGCGCGCAACCTCGCCAACTCCTGGGTCTGGCTGGACGTCATGGAGGTGGCGGCGCTGCTGCTGCTCGCCGCACTGGTGCGCCGCCGCCACCGGGCGACCAGCCCGCTGGCCGCCGCCACCGCCGTCCTGCTGGCGATGGACGCCTACTTCGACATCTGGTCGGCGCACCACGGCCACGACTACCTGCTCGCCCAAGTCCTCGCCTACAGCGCCGAGTTGCCCGCGGCGACGGCCCTCGCCGTGCTCTCCTGGCACTCGCTCCGCTGGGCGGCCCCGGATTCGGTCGCGCCGTAGCGGGTCCCCGCCGACCGGTCGGTCGCCGGTCGTGCCCGACCGGACACGACTCACGGCCTGCGATGGTGCCCCAGGAGTGACCGGGGCAGGCTGAGAAGTGCACCCCGCGACGGACGGCCGACCGGACCCGTGCCCCTACCGGCCGCGCCGGCCGCACGCAACGCCGCGCACCGAGTCCTTGGAGGTCACCCATGACCGATCCTGCCGCCCGCCCCACGGCCGGCCCGATCGTGGTTGGCACGGACGGTTCGCCCCAGGCCCGGCATGCCGTGACCTTCGCGCTCCGCGAGGCCCGGCTGCGCGCCGCCGGCCTGCGAGCCGTCTGCGCGTACGAGTACGCCCCCGCCCGGCAGTCCGGCTTCGCATGGACGGTCTCCTCCGGCCCCGACAGCCAGCCCGTCCCCCAGCAGCGCGATCTCGTCATGCAGGCCGTGGCCGACTCCGTCCGAGAACTGCAGGAACAGCTCGGCGAACCGTTCGTGGACGTGGAGATCGTCTGCGAACCCGGCCGCCCGGCGCAGGTCCTCCTCGAAGCGAGCAAGGACGCCGGCCTGCTGGTGGTCGGCTCCCGGGGATCGGGGGCCTGGGGACGACTCGCCCTCGGATCGACCAGCACCGAGGTCGTCCACCACGCCCGCCTCCCGGTCGTCGTCGTCCCGGCGGAACACGACACCGCACCCTCCTGAGCACCGCCGCCCGAGACCCCTGCTGCTCACCGCCTACCACCCCGAGCAGGCCCCGCGGGCCGACTGACCGCCGGGGCCGGACCCACCGCGTCCGGCACGTCCCGTCGCGGCCGTCACGTCCGCCGCGGGTGGCGCCCCCGGCCGCCCGGCGGTCCGGCCCGGACCGGTTCGCGGCGCTGCCGGTCTCGGCACGTCGGGTGATCCGCCCTCGGTGATACTGGCGATATGGACGCACCGGTGCCCGCGTTCGGCGAGGCTCCAGAGGACCCCTTCGCGGTGGCCCGTTCGGCATGGGCTGTCCTGGACGACCGCGGCACGGTCGTCGGCTGGAGCGAACGGGCCGAGGCCCTGCTCGGCCACCGGGCCGGCGAGGCGCTCGGTCGCGCGGCCGCCGAGTTCCTGGTCCACCCCGCCGATCGGGACACGGTGCTGGACGCGATCGCGGAGTGTGAGCGCGAGCACGGCTGGTACGGGGTGCTGCCGGTGCTGCACCGTGGCGGCCACAGGGTGGAGCTGGGCTTCCGGGCCCGTGCCGTGACCCGGGTCGACCTGCGCTGCGAGTGGTTCCTGGTCATGGCGCCGGCCCAGGAGGTGGTCCAGTGGGAGACGGACCGGTCCGTCCTGGACGGCCTCTTCCGGCGCTCCCCGATCGGTCTGGCGGTACATGCCCCCGACCTGAGCGTCCTGCGGGTCAACAGGGCGATCGCCCGGTTCAGCGAAGTCCCGGTCGAAGAGCACCACGGCCGCCTGATGGGTGACTTCCTGATCGGTCCCGACGTGGAGACGATCGATGCACTGCTGCGGCAGGTCCTGGAGACGGGCGAGCCGCTGATCTTCACCGAGCAGCCCTGCCGGGTACGGCGGGATCCCGACCGTGAGCGCATGGTGGCGATCTCGGCCTTCCGGATGCAGGACCCTTCGGGCCAGGTCCTCGGGGTCACCCAGACGGTGGAGGACGTCACCGATCGTTATCGGGCCCGGCGCCGGCTGGCGCTGCTCAACCGGGCGAGTGCCCGGATCGGCACCACCCTGGACGTGGCGCAGACCGCCCGGGAGCTGGTCGACGTCGTGGTCCCCGATCTGGCCGACGCCGTCGCCGTGGACCTCCTGGAGCCGGTGATCCGCGGCGAGGAACCTGTTCGGACGGCATCCGGGCCGATGCGCAGAGCGGCGGTCCGGGCGGTCGAGCAGGCCGCGCTCGATGTGATGTATCCGGTCGGCGAGGTCTTCTCCTTCGATCCCCGAACGCCCCAGGCCAAGTGCCTCATCGGGCAGGCGCCGGTGCTCGAGTTCGAGCTGGAGTCCAGCCCGGGCTGGTACTTCCAGGACCCGGAGCGCTCCAGGCGCGCCGTCGCCCTGGGCGCCCACTCGCTGCTCGTGGTCCCGCTGACCGCCCGCGGTCTGCTGCTGGGCATCGTCAGCCTGTGGCGGGCCGGACGGCCCGAACCGTTCGAGCAGGACGATCTCACGCTCGCCGAAGAGCTCGCGGCCCGCGCCGCCGTCTGCATCGACAACGCGCGCCGCTTCACCCAGCAGCACCAGGCGGCGCTGACCCTGCAGCGCAGTCTGCTGCCGCACGCACTGGCCGAGCACCGCGCCGTCGAGGTCGCCCACCGCTATCTGCCGGCCGATCCGAGCTCGGGCATCGGCGGCGACTGGTTCGACGTGATCCCCCTCTCCGGCGCCCGCGTCGCCCTGGTCGTGGGCGACGTCGTCGGCCACGGCCTGCACGCCGCGGCCACCATGGGCCGACTGCGCTCCGCCGTCCACGCCCTGGCCAACCTGGACCTCGCGCCGGACGAGGTGCTCTCCCATCTGGACGATCTGGTGAGCCGTCTGGCCGATGAGCAGGAGGCGGCCGACGGAGGTCCACCGGGCCGGCAGATCGTCGGCGCCACCTGCCTCTACGCGGTGTACGACCCCGCCGCCGGGCAGTGCACGCTGGCGCGGGCCGGCCACGTACCGCCCGCGGTGGTGACTCCGGACGGCCGCTTCAGCCTCCTGGACCTGCCCCCCGGGCCTCCGCTGGGCCTGGGCGGGCTGCCCTTCGAGGCTGCCGAACTGCAGCTCGCGGAAGGCAGTCTGCTCGCGTTGTTCACCGACGGGCTCATCGAGACGCGGGACCGCGATCTCGACATCGGGCTGCAGCGGCTGCGCGAGGCGCTGTGCCGGCCCGCCCGGTCGCTCGAGGAGACCTGCACGGCGGTGCAGGGCGCGCTGCTTCCGAAGCCCTCCCACGACGACGTCGCGCTGCTCATCGCCCGGACCCGGGTGCTGGCGGCAGAGAACGTGGCCTCCTGGGAACTTCCCGCGGACCCCACCGCGGCCGGCCTGGCCCGCGAGCTGACCACCTCCACACTGGCCGAGTGGGGGCTCGACGAGCTGGCCTTCACCGCCACACTGGCCGTCAGCGAGCTGGTCACCAACGCCTACCGCTACGGCGGGGCACCGGTGATCCTGCGACTGATCCGCGACCGCTTCCTGATCTGCGAGGTCTCGGACGGCAGCAGCACCTCACCCCACCTCCGCCGTGCCCGCATGACCGACGAGGGCGGCCGCGGTCTCTTCCTGGTCGCCCAGCTCACGGAACGCTGGGGTACGCGCTACGCCCGGGACGGCAAGACCGTGTGGACCGAGCTGCCGCTGCCGTAGCCAGGACCGCAGCACCTCCGGACGCCGGTCGGGAATCGAGTGCGGTCGGGCTCGGTGACCATCGCCGACCAGGCGAACACGGCTGAGGGAGACATGCTCCTCGGGCACTCCCCCATCGGTGGATTGGCAATCGCCGGCCCCGTCGGACGACCATGGTGGCATGCGCACGGCCACCGCAGTCGATCAGAGGAAGTGAGTCAGATGGCCGCCGTCTCCACCCTGGTCCCACTCGGGACACCGGCGCCGGACTTCTCGCTGCCCGCGATCGACGGCCGGGTCGTCGCACGGGACGACTTCGCCGCCGCACCCGCCCTGCTGGTGGCCTTCCTGTGCAACCACTGCCCGTACGTACGGCACGTCGAGCAGGCTTTCGGCGAGTTGGTCGGCGAGTTCCCGGACCTCGCGGTCGTCGGGATCTGCACCAACAGCCCGGCCGTCGCACCCGCCGACGGCACCGACGGGCTGCACGCCCAGGTCACACGCACGGGGTGGGCCTTCCCGTACCTCGTCGACCTCGACCAGTCCGTCGGCCGGGCGTACCAGGCCGCCTGCACACCGGACTTCTTCCTCTACGACGCCAACCGCGAGCTGGCCTACCGGGGCGCGATGGACGACTCGACGCCCGGCAACGGGAAACCGGTCACCGGGAACCTGCTGCGGCACGCCGTCGACCTGGTGCTTGCCGGCCGGACCGTCCCGGAACCGCACCGGCCGAGCATGGGCTGCTCCATCAAGTGGGCCTGACGGACGACCGCCGGGCCGGGCGTTGACGCTTGGCAGCCTCGCCGACCGGATCCGGATGACGCCCCTCGGCGGGGCCGACCACCTCTGGTCGTGCCCTGTGCGCGGTGGTCACGGCCTCGGCCGCGGCACGGCGTCCGCCCATGCCCGGGTGCGTGCCGTCCACTGGCCGTGCGCCCACACCATCAGGCCTGCGAGCGGCAGCGCTGTTCCGAAGGCGCAGACACTCGTCCACCCGTGGGTGGTGTGCAGTGCGCCGGCGACGGCGGAGGAGACGGCGCCGCCCGCGAAGACGGTGGTCATGAAGACGGTGTTGATCCGGGCGCGGGCTTCGCCGCGCAGGGCGTAGATCTCGTGCTGGCTCAGCACCTGATGGCACTGCACGGCGAAGTCCAGCAGCACCGCGGCGAGGGCGAGCAGCAGCACGCTGCCGTGTCCGAGCGCGGCGAGCACGGAGGCGCCCGGAGCGAGCAGCAGGGCGGCGCCGACGGCGCTACGGCCGTGTCCACGGTCGGCGATCCGGCCGGCGACCGGTGCGGCTGCCGCACCGCCGGCGCCGACCAGGGCGAACAGGGCGATCTGCACCTGGCCGAAGTGGTGTTCCTCGATCAGCTCGTAGGCGATGGCCGTCCAGAACGTGGTGAACGCCCCGCACATCGTCGCCTGGCACACCGCACGGCGACGCAGCACGGGCTCGCGCCGCACCAGCCCGCCCAGGCCGGCCAGCAGTGCGACGTAGCCGGCCGTGTGGTCGGGTGCCCGCCGGGGCAGCAGCCGGCGCAGGACGACGCCGAGGGCGAGCATCAGGACTGCGGAGATCACGTAGTTCGCGCGCCGGCCGAACAGGTCCGCGCCCAGGCTCGCCACCGTCCGGGCCGGCAGGATGCCGGTCAGCAGACCGCTCATCACCCGGCCGACGACCCTGCCGCGCTGGCCGGTGGGGCCAGGTGCGCCGCCCAGCGGTACCACGAAGAGCAGGCCCAGGGCGTACCCGGCCTGGGTCAGTGTCACCACGGTCGCGGCCGCGCCCTGACCGACGCCGAAGGAGCGGGCGACGGGCTCGAGCAGCGGCTGCGCGTAGTGGAGATTGGCGGCGGTCGGCCAGCAGGCCACCGCAAGTACCACTGCGGATGCTGTTCCTGGTGGCCGCCGCGGTGACCGGTCCGCCCGGGCGCGGCGCGAAGCCCGGCCCGCCGCCGTCGCCGGACCCGGGCGTCAAGAACCCGTCGACCCGGGCCCGGGCGGCGTGGCAGGCGCGTCAAGGAATCGTTGTGGCGCGTGCTTCACGGCGAGTCGATCTCCATCGATGGCTAGGGTGGTGCACCTCCCCCGACCCGATCAGCAAGGAGCGCCATCACGTGTCTGCCGGCTTCGTTCACCTGCACGTGCACACCGAGTACTCGATGCTGGACGGTGCGGCGAAGAACGGCAAGCTGTTCGCGGAGGCGGAGAGACAGGGCATGCCCGCCATCGCGATGAGCGACCACGGCAACATGTTCGGCGCGTACGAGTTCTTCCACGCCGCCGCCAAGAGCCCGGTGAAGCCGATCATCGGCATCGAGGCGTACGTGGCGCCCGGCTCGCGCTTCGAGAAGAAGCAGGTGTTCTGGTCGCCCGGCGGCCAGCGCCCGACCGGCGCGGACGGCGAGGGCGGCAAGGACGTCTCCGGCGGCGGCCGCTACACCCACATGACCATGTGGGCGCAGAACGCGACCGGCCTGCGGAACCTCTTCAGGCTCTCCTCGCTCGCGTCCATGGAGGGCTACTACATGAAGCCCCGGATGGACCGTGAGCTGATCGCCGCCAACGCCGGCGGCATCATCGCCACCACCGGCTGCCCGTCCGGCGAGGTGCAGACCCGGCTGCGGCTCGGCCAGTACGAGGAGGCGGTCAAGGCCGCCGCCGCGTACCAGGACATCTTCGGGAAGGAGAACTACTTCCTGGAGCTGATGGACCACGACCTGTCCATCGAGCGGGACGTCCGGGCCGACCTGCTGCGCCTGGCCAAGCAGCTGAACATCCCGCTGCTGGCCACCAACGACTCCCACTACGTGACCGCCGACCAGGCCGATGCCCACGACAGCCTGCTGTGCGTCGGCGTGGGCAAGAACAAGGACGACCCGAACCGCTTCAAGTTCCAGGGCACCGGCTACTACGTGAAGACCTCGGAGGAGATGCGCGAGCTCTTCCGCGAGCTGCCGGAGGCCTGCGACAACACGCTGGCCGTCGCCGAGCGGATCGAGTCGTACGAGGAGGTGTTCACCTACGTCGACCGGATGCCTCAGTTCGACGTGCCCGAGGGCGAGACCCAGGCCTCCTACCTGCGCCAGAAGATCGCCGCCGGCCTGAAGCACCGCTACGGCGACGACCCGAGCCAGGAGGTGCTGGACCGGATCGAGCTGGAGATGGGCGTCATCACCCCGATGGGCTTCGACGCGTACTTCCTCGTGGTCGCGGACATCTGCCAGTACGGCCGGGACAACGGCATCCCGGTCGGCCCGGGCCGCGGCTCGGCGGCCGGTTCGATGGTGGCCTACCTGACCGGGATCACCCAGCTGGACCCGCTGGAACACGACCTGCTGTTCGAGCGGTTCCTCAACCCCGAGCGCATCAACCCCCCGGACGTCGACATCGACTTCGACGACCGCCAGCGCGACCAGATGGTGCGGTACGTCACCGAGAAGTACGGCTCCGCGTACACCGCGCAGGTCAACACCTTCGGCACGATCAAGGCCAAGGCCGCCGTCAAGGACGCCAACCGCATCCTCGGCTACCCCTTCTCGATGGGCGACCGGATCACCAAGGCGATGCCGCCGGACGTGATGGGCAAGGGCGTCCCGCTGGCGGACCTCTTCGACGAGAGCCACCCGCGCTACAACGAGGGCACCGAGATCCGGGCGCTCTACGCGAACGAGCCGGACGTCAAGAAGATCATCGACACCGGCCGGGGCATCGAGGGCCTGATCCGCGGCACCGGCGTGCACGCCGCCGCGGTGATCCTCTCCTCGACCCCGTTGCTCGAACTGATCCCGCTGCACATGCGGGACAAGGACGGCACCATCATCACCGGCTTCGACTACCCGTCGTGCGAAGCCATGGGCCTGATCAAGATGGACTTCCTGGGTCTGCGGAACCTGGGCATCATCGACCACTGCATCAAGATCATCAAGGCCAACCGGGGCGCCGACGTCGACATCGAGAAGATCCCGATCGACGACCCCACCACCTACCAACTCCTGGCCAGGGGCGACACCCTGGGTGTGTTCCAGCTTGACGGCGGCCCCATGCGTGCCCTGCTCCGCCTGATGAAGCCCACCGAGTTCGCCGACATCTCCGCCGTGTCCGCGCTGTACCGGCCCGGCCCGATGGGCATGAACTCCCACACCAACTACGCGCTGCGCAAGAACGGCCAGCAGGAGATCGTCCCGATCCACCCCCAGCTCGAGGAGCCGCTCAAGGAAGTCCTCGGCCCCACCTACGGCCTGATCGTCTACCAGGAGCAGGTCCAGCGAGCCGCCCAGGTCCTGGCCGGCTACAGCCTCGGCCAGGCCGACCTGCTCCGCCGCGCGATGGGCAAGAAGAAGAAGGAGGTGCTGGAGAAGGAGTTCATCCCCTTCCAGGCCGGCTGCCGCGAGCACGGATACTCGGACGAGGCGATCCAGGCCGTCTGGGACGTGCTGGTCCCGTTCGCCGGCTACGCCTTCAACAAGTCGCACTCCGCCGCGTACGGCCTGGTCTCGTACCAGACCGCCTACCTGAAGGCCAACTACCCGGCCGAGTACATGGCCGCGCTGCTCACC
>NZ_JBEYFP010000120.1:0-13275 GCF_040634455.1 Kitasatospora sp. NPDC007106 | reverse complement strand
GGTCGATTCAGGGGCGCCGGGGGCCGGTAGGTGCCCCCACGCGCCCCCGGATCGACCACCCGAGCGCCCCAACACCGCGGCCCGTAGGCTCGTAGACACGCACCCGTCCGACGGGCCGCGAACATCGGGAGGGGCGATGTCGGTGGATGAACGGACCGGCGGCCGGACCAGCCGCCTGGAGGTCCGGCTGGTCAGGCGCGGCTTCGAGGACCCGGACGCCGCCGTGGCGCGCCTGGCCGAACCGGCGCTCACCGGCCTCGCCGACGACTCCCTGCTGCTGGACTCGCTCGGCTCCACCGCCGACCCCGACCTCGCCCTGCTCGGCCTCGCCCGCTTGCTGGAGGCCCTCGACGAGCCCGAGCGGCACACCCTGCGCGACACCCTCACCACCGCCAAGCCGCTGCGCGACCGCCTGCTCGCCGTGCTCGGCGCCTCCGCCGCCCTCGGCGACCACCTGGCCCGCCACCCGGAGGACTGGCACGCGCTGGTCAGCTTCGAGCAGCACGACATCCACCCGGGCGCCGCCGAGTTCCGCCGCGCCCTCGCCGAGCGCGTCTGGGCCGCCGACCCGCCGCGCCGCCCCGACGTGCTGCGCACCGCCTACCGCCGCTGTCTGCTCGCCATCGCCGCCCGCGACCTCACCGGCACCACCGACCTGTCGCAGGCCTCCGCCGAACTCGCCGACCTCGCCGGCGCCACCCTGCAGACCGCCCTGGACATCGCCTCCGCCGAGGACCCGGACGCGGCGGCGGCCTGCCGGCTGGCCGTGATCGGCATGGGCAAGTGCGGCGGCGGCGAACTCAACTACGTCTCCGACGTGGACGTGGTCTTCGTCGCCGAGGCGGCCGAGGACACCGAGGAGCACCGGGCGATGCAGGCCGCCACCCGGCTCGCCGCCCGGCTGATGCGGATCTGCTCCGACACCACCGGCGAGGGCGTCATCTGGCCGGTCGACGCCAACCTCCGCCCGGAGGGCCGCAACGGCCCGCTGGTGCGCACCCTCGCCAGCCACCTCGCCTACTACCAGCGCTGGGCCAAGACCTGGGAGTTCCAGGCACTGCTCAAGGCCCGCCCGGTCGCCGGCGACGAGGAGCTCGGCGCCGCCTACACCGAGGCCATCGCCCCGCTGGTGTGGCAGGCCGCCGCCCGGGAGAACTTCGTCGCCGACGTCCAGCAGATGCGCCGCCGGGTCGTCGACGCGATCCCCGCCACCGAACTCGACCGGCAGCTCAAGCTGGGCCCCGGCGGCCTGCGCGACGTCGAGTTCGCCGTCCAGCTGCTCCAGCTGGTGCACGGCCGCACCGACCCCTCGCTGCGCAGCGGCAACACCCTGCAGGCCCTGCAGGCGCTCAGCGCGGGCGGCTACGTCGGCCGCGCCGACGCCGCCTCGCTCGACACCGCCTACCGCTTCCTGCGCGCGCTGGAGCACCGCATCCAGCTGCACCGGCTGCGCCGCACCCACCTGATGCCGACCGGCCAGGCCGACCAGCGCCGGCTGGCCCGCTCGCTCGCCGTCCTGATCAACGACGACACCCGGGCGGACCCGGTCGCCGCCCTGCAGCGCGAGTGGAAGCGGCACGCCGTCGAGGTCCGCCGCCTCCACGAGCGGCTGTTCTACCGGCCGCTGCTGGACGCCGTCGCCGAGCTGCCGGCCGGTGCGGCCGGTCTGCGCGCGGACGCCGCCAAGGCCCGGCTGGAGGCGCTCGGCTACGCCGACCCCGCGGCCGCGCTGCGCCACCTGTCCTCCCTCGCCTCCGGCGTCAGCCGCAAGGCCGCCATCCAGCGCACCCTGCTGCCCGTCCTGCTCGGCTGGTTCGCCGACTCCGCCGACCCGGACGCCGGGCTGCTCAACTTCCGGCAGGTCTCCGACGCGCTCGGCCGAACCCCCTGGTACCTGCGGCTGCTGCGCGACGAGGGCGCCGCCGCGGAGCAGCTCGCCCGGGTGCTGTCGGCCGGCCGGCTCGCCCCGGATCTGTTGCTGCGCGCCCCCGAGGCGGTCGCCATGCTCGGCGACCCGCAGGGCCTGGTGCCGCGCGGCCGGGCCGCGCTGGAGCAGGAGATCCTCGCCGCGGTGGGCCGGGCCGGGGACGCCGCAGCCGGGGTGGCCGCGGCCCGCGCCGTCCGCCGCCGCGAACTGTTCCGCACCGCCGCCGCCGACGTGCTCGGCCGCCTCGGCGACGACCCCGCGGAGGCCCTCGACACCGCGGCCGAGGCCCTGACCGCCCTCAACGCGGCCACCCTGCAGGGCGCGCTGCGGGCCTGCACCGCCGGCTGGGAGGCCCGCAACGGCGAGCTGCCGACCAGGATCGCGGTGATCGCGATGGGCCGCTTCGGCGGCCACGAGCTGGGCTACGGCTCCGACGCGGACGTCCTGCTCGTCCACGAGCCGGTGCTGGAGGCCCTCGACGAGGACGCCGCCCGGGCGGCGCACGCCGTCTGCAACGAGCTGCGCACCCTGCTCGCCGCCCCCTCCACCGAGCCGCCGCTGCTGGTCGACGCCGACCTGCGCCCCGAGGGCCGCAACGGCCCGCTGGTGCGCACCCTCGCCTCGTACGCCGCCTACTACCGGCGGTGGTCGCACGTGTGGGAGAGCCAGGCGCTGCTGCGGGCCGAGCCGGTGGCGGGCGACGCGGCGCTGGGGGAGCGGTTCCGGGCGCTGATCGACCCGCTGCGCTACCCGGGCGGCGGGGTGCCGGAGCGCGACCTGGTGGAGATCCGGCGGATCAAGGCCAGGATCGAGTCCGAGCGGCTGCCGCGCGGTGCCGACCCGACCACCCACACCAAGATCGGCCGGGGCGGCCTCGCCGACGTCGAGTGGGTGGTGCAGCTCTTCCAGCTCCAGCACGGCCACGAGCTGCCGGGGCTGCGCACCACCCGGACGCGGGCGGCGTTGGCGGAGGCGGCGCGGGCCGGGCTGGTCTCGCACGAGGACGCCCTGGTGCTGGACACCGCCTGGGTGCTGGCCTCCCGGGTGCGCAGCGCGGTGATGCTGGTGCGCGGCCGGGCCGGGGACAGCTTCCCCGGCGACGCCCGGGAGCTGTCCGGCGTCGCCCGCTACCTGGGCTACGGGGCCGGGCACTCCGGGGAGCTGGTGGACGACTACCGGCGCACCACCCGGCGGGCCCGCGCGGTGGTGGAGCGGCTGTTCTACGGTCCGTGACGGTTGCGCCCCGGGGTCCGGGGGCCGGGGGAGCGCGGCCGGGGGCGGCCCGCGGTCAGTTGCGGCCGGCGCCGACCGGGGTCGTCCAGTGCACCGGCACGGTGACCGGCTGCGGGCGCGGCCCGCCCGGGACCCTGGGCAGCTGGTACGCCCAGACGTGGTAGAGCAGCCGGGCGGCCAGGAAGCCGACCGCGAGGCAGAGCACGCCGCCGACGGCGTCCATCCAGAAGTGGTTGGCGGTCGAGACGATCACGACCAGGGTGGCCGCCGGATAGAGCAGGCCGAGCACCCGCACCCAGGTGCGGCGGGCCAGGAAGAAGATCGTCAGACCGCACCAGAGCGACCAGCCGATGTGCATCGAGGGCATCGCCGCGTACTGGTTGGAGACGTGCGCCGCCGGGCCGGAGGCCATCGACCCCCAGGTGTGGTGGACGGCGACGGTGTCGACGAAGCCGCCGCCGGTCATCAGGCGGGGCGGTGCCAGGGGGAAGCAGTAGAAGCCGACCAGCGCGATGCCGGTGGTGACGAAGAGGACCGTCCGGGTGGCCGCGTAGCGGCCGGGATGTCTGCGGTACAGCCAGACCAGCACCCCGATGGTCACGATGAAGTGCAGGGTCGCGTAGTAGTAGTTCATACCGACGATCAACCACTCGGCCCGGTCCACGGTGTGGTTGACCGCCCGCTCTATGCCGACGCCGAGCGTGCGCTCGAAGCGCCACACCCAGTCGGCGTGCTTCTGGGCGATCGCGGCCTGCTCGGGGACGGCGTTGCGCACCAGCGAGTACAGCCAGTAGCTGATGCCGATCAGCGCCAGCTCGAACCAGAGCCGCGGCCGGGCGGGGGAGCGGCGCTGGGTGCGGACCCGCGCGCGGAGCGCGGCGGAGCGCGTACGGGCGGCGCTGGTGGCTCCGTCCGGCAGAGAGGTCCTGTGGTGCGTGGCCTCGCCCGGGACGGAACCGCCGATGGGCGCCGCGCCGGCGCGGTCGGCGTCGGCTGCGTGGATCTCGGTCGGTTCCCCCATGGACGAGAAGTCTGCCAGACGTCCCGTGGCCGTCCGCTCATCCTCTGGTCGGGGATTCTTCACCGGCTGTCCCCCTGCGGTCGGAGGGGGAGTGAGCCTGGGGGGACGCATGCAATCCATTGTTGCGTGTGCGCATCACAGAGGTCGAGCCGGGGGGACGGGCCGAAGAGGGGCCGGGGCGGCGCCGGGGCGGGGGAGGCCCCGGCGCCCTCGCGCGGTGCGGTTCCACGGGGGAGCCCGTCGGGTGCTGTCAGGCACCGGACCGGGTCGTCCGGACCCGACGGGCAGCAATCCCCGTGAAACGCGCCCGGCATCCGGCGGTACTACCCGGGCACACGTACGACTCTGCGGCCTTCGCAACGGTTCGGTCAAGAGGTTGGTTGCAACATTTTCTGCATCTTGCTGAAACATCTTGCAGCGCGCTAGCGTCCACGCCACCTCAACTCAATGACGAACGAGCCGCCCCAAGGGAGCCCGCCGTGGCCGATGCTCAGCCCCGCCGTTCTCGGAGCACCACCCCGTACCGCAGACCCCGCCGAGCAGCCGTCCTGCTGGCCGCGTCCCTGATCTCCGCCACCCTCGGTTCGGCTCCGCTGGCCGCCGCCGCGGCCCCGCCCGCCCCGCCCACCGACGCCGCGCTCGCCGCCACCGCGGCCCGGCACGACCTCACGCGGGAGCAGTTCTACTTCGTCCTTCCCGACCGCTTCGCCGACGGAAACACCGCGAACGACACCGGGGGCATCACCGGCGGCCGTCTCGACAACGGCTTCGACCCCGCCGACAAGGGCTTCTACCACGGCGGCGACCTGCAGGGCCTGATCGACAAGCTCGACTACATCGAGGACCTCGGCACCACCGCCATCTGGATGGCGCCGATCTTCAAGAACAAGCCCGTCCAGGGCACCGGCGCCGACGCCTCGGCCGGCTACCACGGCTACTGGATCACCGACTTCACCCAGGTCGACCCGCACTTCGGCACCAACGACCAGCTCAAGGAGCTGATCCGCAAGGCGCACGACAAGGGCATCAAGGTCTTCTTCGACGTCATCACCAACCACACCGCCGACGTCGTCGACTTCGCCGAGCACAGCTACGACTACCGCTCCGCCGGCGCCTACCCGACCCTGGACGCGGACGGCAACCCGGTCGACGAGACCGCCGTCGCCGACGCCGGCACCGCCTGGCCGAAGATCACCAAGGACTCGTTCCCCTACAGCCCGGTGCTGCGCACCCCGGCCGACGCGAACGCCAAGGTGCCGTCCTGGCTGAACGACCCCTCGCTCTACCACAACCGCGGCAACTCGACCTTCGTCGGCGAGTCCGCCACCGAGGGCGACTTCTCCGGCCTGGACGACCTGGACACCCAGAACCCCAAGGTCGTCGAGGGCTTCAAGAAGATCTACCAGACCTGGGTCGCCGATGCCGGTGTCGACGGCTTCCGGATCGACACCGTCAAGCACGTCAACATGGCGTTCTGGCAGAACTGGGCGCCCGCGCTCAAGCAGTTCGCCGCCCAGCGCGGCAACAAGGACTTCTTCATGTTCGGCGAGGTCTACTCCGCCGACCCGTCCGTCACCGCGCCGTACGTCACCAAGGGCAAGCTGCAGGCCACCCTGGACTTCGCCTTCCAGGACGCGGCCCGCCGGTTCGTCTCGCAGAACGGCTCGGCCAAGTCCCTCGCCGAGCTGTACGCGCAGGACTACCGCTACACCACCGGTGCCACCGACGCCTACGAGCTGCCGACCTTCCTCGGCAACCACGACATGGGCCGGTTCGGCAGCTTCCTGCAGAGCGACAACCCGGGCGCGAGCCAGGACCTGCTGCTGAAGAAGGACCTGCTCGCCAACGAGCTGCAGTTCCTCACCCGCGGCCAGCCGGTCGTCTACTACGGCGACGAGCAGGGCTTCACCGGCGCGGGCGGCGACAAGGACGCCCGGCAGGACATGTTCGCCTCCAAGACCCCCTCGTACAACGCCGACAACGTGATCGGCGGCAGCAAGGGCTCCGCGGACCGGTACGGCAAGCACGGCGCGCTCTACGAGGGCATCTCCGACCTCGCCTCGCTGCGCGAGGCCCACCCGGCGCTCGCCGACGGCGCCCAGATCGAGCGGTACGCCGCCGACGGGGCCGGCGTGTACGCCTTCTCCCGGATCGACGCCAAGCAGCAGGTCGAGTACCTGGTCGCGGTGAACAACGCGGCCGAGCCGAAGACCGTCGCCGTGGACACCTACTCGGCCGGCATGGACTTCCGGCCGGTCTACCCGGCCGCCGGCGCCAAGAGCACCACCGGCGCCGACCGCAAGCTCACCGTCACCGTGCCGCCGATGTCCTCGGTGGTCTACAAGGCGGCCGGCAAGCTCGCCAAGCCCGCCGCCGGCCCGCAGATCACCCTGCAGGCGCCCGCCGACGGCTCCACCGGCACCGTCACCGTCGGCGCCACGGTGCCCGGCAGCGGCTTCAACCGGGTCACCTTCGCCGCGCAGGTCGGCACCGGCCCGTGGCAGGTCCTCGGCACCGCCGACAACGGCTCCTTCAAGGTCACCCAGGACGTCTCGGCCGCCGCCCCCGGCACCGTCGTCCGCTACAAGGCCGTCGTCCAGGACTCGGCCGGCCGGCTCGCCTCCACCACCGGCTCCTTCACCACCGGCGCCCCGGTGCCGCAGCAGGCCCCGAGCTCCACCTCCCGCCCGTACGCGGTCGTGCACTACCAGCGCAAGAACAACGACTACGACGGCTGGAACCTGTACGCCTGGGGCGACCTCGCCGACGGCGAGTCCACCACCTGGCCCGACGGTCACGGCTTCGTCGGCCGCGACGCCTACGGCGCCTTCGCCTACGTCAAGCTGAAGTCCGGCGCCTCCGACGTCGGCTTCGTCGTCGAGAACAACGGCACCAAGGACGTCGACGCCGACCGCCACATCGACCTCGGCACCACCGGCGAGGTGTGGATCAAGGAGGGCGACCCGGCCGTCCGCACCGCCGACCCGGACCCGGCCGTGCCGGTGAAGGAGAACACCGCGGTCATCCACTACCACCGGGCCGACGGCAACTACGACGGCTGGGGCCTGCACGACTGGACGGGCGCCGCCAACCCCACCGACTGGGGCAGCCCGCTGATGCCGGCCCGCAAGGACGCGTACGGCGCGGTCTTCGAGGTGCCGCTCGCCGAGGGCGCGACCAGCCTCAGCTACATCCTCCACAACGGCAACGACAAGGACCTGCCGCAGGACCAGTCGCTGAACTTCGCCACCAGCGGCCGCGAGATCTGGATCGTCGGCGGCCAGGAGGGCTACCTGCTGCCGCAGGCCGCCGGCACCTCCTCGCAGCTCGACCTCACCTCCGCGCGCGCCCAGTGGATCGACGCGAAGACCGTCGTGGTGCCCGCCAACTACGGCGCCGGCGACGCCGCGCTGAAGGGCGGCACCAGCGCCCAGCTGATCTTCGACCCGGCCGGCGGCATCACCGTCGACAAGGGCGTGCTCAGCAAGCCCGGCCGCTGGATCCGGCTCAACCCGGGCACCCTCACCGACGCCCAGAAGAGCAAGTTCCCGCACCTCGCGGGCTACCGCGCCTTCACCGTCGACAGCCGCGACACCGGCCGGATCACCGACGCCCTGCGCAGCCAGCTGATCTTCAGCGAGCACCTGCCGAACGGCGCCGCGCTGGCCGCCACCGGCGTGCAGATCCCCGGCGCCCTCGACGACCTGTACGGCGCCAAGGCCGCCAAGGCCCAGCTCGGCCCGGTCTACAGCGGCCGCAAGGAGAGCGGCTGGTTCGGCGACGACAACCGCAAGGTCACCCTGTCGCTCTGGGCGCCGACCGCCACCGAGGTCTCCGTCGACCTGTACGACAAGGCCACCGGCGGCACCCCGAAGAACGTGCCGCTCAAGCGGGACGACGCCACCGGCGTCTGGTCGCTCACCCGCGACCGCGACGACCTCGACGGCAAGTACTACACGTACGAGGTCAAGGTCTGGGCGCCCAGCGTCCAGCAGGTGGTGACCAACACCGTCACCGACCCGTACGCCGTCGCGCTCTCCACCGACTCCACCCGCAGCCTGGTCGCCGACCTCTCCGCCCCGGGCACCAAGCCCAAGGGCTGGGACACGCACCGCAGCCCGGCCGCGATCCCCGCCACCAAGCAGCAGATCCAGGAGCTGCACGTCCGCGACTTCTCCAGCGCCGACACCACCGTGCCGGCCGACGAGCGCGGCACCTACCTGGCGTTCACCCACTCCGCCTCGGCCGGCATGCAGCACCTGCGCGACCTCGCCAAGGCCGGCGTCACCACGATCCACCTGCTGCCGACCTTCGACATCGCCACCATCCGCGAGAACCGCGCCGACCAGAAGCTGCCCGCCTGCGACCTCGCCTCGCTCGCCGCCGACAGCGACAAGCAGCAGGAGTGCGTCGCCGCCGTCCAGGCCGACGACGCCTACAACTGGGGCTACGACCCGCTGCACTACACCGTGCCCGAGGGCTCGTACGCCACCGACCCCAACGGCACCGCCCGCACCGTGCAGTTCCGGCAGATGGTGCAGGCCATGCACGACGCCGGCCTGCGGGTCGTCCTCGACGTGGTCTACAACCACACCGCCGCCGCCGGACAGGCCGAGCACTCCGTGCTCGACAAGATCGTCCCCGGCTACTACCAGCGGCTCAGCGACACCGGCAAGGTCACCACGGACAGCTGCTGCGCCGACACCGCGCCCGAGCACGCCATGATGAACAAGCTGGTCGTCGACTCGGTCGTCACCTGGGCGCGGCAGTACCGCGTCGACGGCTTCCGCTTCGACCTGATGGGCATCGACCCGAAGTCGACCATGCTGGACGTGCAGTCGGCGCTGCGCGCGCTGACCCCGCAGAAGGACGGCGTCGACGGGAAGAACATCTTCCTGTACGGCGAGGGCTGGAACTTCGGCGTCGTGGCCAACGACGCCCGCTTCGTCCAGGCCACCCAGACCAACATGGCCGGCACCGGCATCGCCACCTTCAACGACCGGATCCGCGACGCCGCCCGCGGCGGCAACTTCATGCTCTCCTCGGCGCCCCAGCAGGGCTTCGCCTCCGGCCTGTTCACCGACCCCAACGGCTCGGCGGACAACGGCACCGCGGCCGAGCAGAAGGCCCGCCTGCTGCACCAGATGGACCAGGTCAAGGTCGGCCTCACCGGCAACCTGGCCGGCTACTCCTTCACCGACACCAACGGGAAGACCGTCACCGGCAAGGCCGTCGACTACAACGGCGCCCCCACCGGCTACGCGGCGCAGCCCGGCGAGGCCGTCGAGTACCTCGACGCGCACGACAACGCCGACCTGTTCGACGCCCTCGCCTACAAGCTGCCGACCGGCACCTCGCCGGCCGACCGGGCCCGGATGCAGGCGCTCGGCCTGTCGCTGACCGCGCTGAGCCAGGGCCCCGGCTTCGCCCAGGCCGGCAGCGACCTGCTGCGCTCCAAGTCGCTGGACGCCAACGCCTTCGACTCCGGCGACTGGTTCAACGCCATCCACTGGGACTGCACCCAGGGCAACGGCTGGGGCCGCGGCCTGCCGATGGCCGCCGACAACAAGTCGATGTGGCCGACCGCCAAGTCGCTGCTCGCCGACCCGAAGCTGGCCGTCGGCTGCAACGAGACCAAGGCCTCGACCTCGATGTACCAGCAGTTCCTGCGGATCCGGCAGTCCTCGCCGCTGTTCTCGCTGAGCACCGCCGCCGAGGTGCAGAAGCGGCTGTCCTTCCCGCTCTCCGGCACCGCCGCGGAGGCCCCCGGTGTGATCACCATGCACCTGGACGGCACCGGCCTGCCCGGTGCGGAGAAGGGCATCACCGTGGTCTTCAACGCCACGCCCACCGCCCAGCAGCAGACCCTGGCCGCCCTCAAGGGCACCGGTCAGGCGCTGCACCCGGTGCTGGCCGGCGGCGCGGACGCGGTGGTGAAGCAGTCCGCCTTCGACCCGGCCACCGGCACCTTCACGGTGCCGGCCCGCACGGTGGCGGTGTTCGTCCAGCACTGACGGAACGTCCGTAGGACGAAGGGGCTCCGCAGCCATGCGGAGCCCCTTCGTTTTGGCCGAAAACCGATCCCCGGCGGCGCGATGGTGCGTCATGTCAGGTACGCAGCAACAGGTTCGCGCACCCACCGGCCCCACCGCCGGGCCGGTAGGGGCCGATCCGGCCACCGGCGGGCCGCGTCGCGCCGCGGCGGAGGTCCGCCGCGGTGATCGAGGCGACTTCCCGTCAGGCGTTAACGCCCGTTGGCGTTTCTTGGCCAATCTGGTGGCATGCATCTGTCATTCATCGGCCGTTTGCTGCCACGATTCCTCCGGCCGCAGACGGGCTGGTCCCCCACCCCCGGTGCGGCCGTACCAACGACAGGTCCAGCGCCGCCGCTCCACCTGCACCGCCTCTGCTTGCACCGCACCCGAGCCGCGCACCCACCGGCCCGGGCCCCCGCTGCGCCGCAACCCCGCGGCCCAGGTTCTCTCCACCGCTCGTGACCCCGCGACCGGTCGGAAAAGGAGTCCGCATGTCCCGCTACACCCCTGCCCGGGTGAGTATGGCCGCGCTGGCGGCCACCACTGCTCTGCTGGTGACCGGCATCCCGGTCGTGGCCAACGCCGCACCCACCGCGCCCTCCGCCGTGGCCCCGCAGGCGGCCGTGAACCGCGCCCAGCTGCTGTCCGACGCAGGCCAGCGCAGCGCCGCCGTCGCCCAGACGCTCGGCCTCGGCGCGCAGGAGAAGCTCGTCGTCAAGGACGCGATCGTGGACGCGGACGGCACCCGCCACCTGCGGTACGAGCGCACCTACGCCGGACTCCCCGTCCTCGGCGGCGACCTGGTCGTGCACCAGACCGCGGCCGGTGCGACCAAGAGCGTGGACAAGGCCAGCCAGGCCGTTCTGACCGGCGTGAACACCACGCCCAAGCTGGCCGCGCCGAAGGCGCAGGCCACCGCGCTGGCCGCCGAGTCGGGCTCCGCCCTGGACACCGCCCCGCGGCTGGTCGTCTGGGCCGCCGACGGCGCCCCGCGCCTCGCCTGGGAGACCGTCGTCTCCGGCACCGAGTCGGACGGCACCCCGAGCAAGCTGCACGTGATCACCGACGCCACCACCGGCAACGTGATCCAGAAGGCCGAGGGCATCAAGACCGGTACCGGCACCGGCGTCTTCGTCGGCAACGTCACCATCGGCACCACGCTGTCGGGCTCGACGTACCAGATGAAGGACGGCGGCCGCGGCAACGGCTACACCACCAACCTGAACCACGGCACCTCCGGCACCGGCACCCTGTACACCAAGTCCACCGACACCTGGGGCAACGGCTCGGCTTCCAACTCGGAGTCCGCCGCGGTCGACGCCCACTTCGGCGTCGCGGCCACCTGGGACTACTTCAAGAACGTCCACGGCCGCAGCGGCATCAAGGGCGACGGCGTCGGCGCCTACAGCCGCGTGCACTACGGCAACAACTACGTGAACGCGTTCTGGGACGACGGCTGCTTCTGCATGACCTACGGCGACGGCTCCGGCAACAACGCCCCGCTGACCGAACTCGACGTCGCCGGCCACGAGATGAGCCACGGCGTCACCTCGAACACCGCCAACCTGAACTACTCGGGCGAGTCGGGCGGCCTCAACGAGGCCACCTCCGACATCTTCGGCAGCATGGTCGAGTTCAACGCCAACATCCCGTCGGACAACCCCGACTACCTCATCGGCGAGCTCATCAACATCAACGGCGACGGCACGCCGCTGCGGTACATGGACAAGCCCTCCAAGGACGGCAGCTCCGCCGACTCCTGGTACTCGGGCGTCGGCAACCTGGACGTGCACTACTCGTCCGGCGTCGCCAACCACTTCTTCTACCTGCTGGCCGAGGGCAGCGGCGCCAAGGTCATCAACGGCGTCAGCTACAACTCGCCGACGGTCAACAACATCGCCGTCACCGGCATCACCCGGGACAAGGCCGCGAAGATCTGGTACCGCGCGCTGAGCGTCTACATGACCTCGACCACCAACTACGCGGCCGCCCGCACCGCGACCCTGAACGCCGCCACCGACCTGTACGGCAACGGCAGCGCCGAGTACAACGCGGTCGCCACCGCCTGGGCCGCGGTCAACGTCGGCTCGCTGCCGAGCGGCACCGTCACCGTCACCAACCCGGGCAACCAGACCACCGCCCTCAACGGCACCGCCAACCTGCAGATCCAGGCCAGCGGCGGCACCGCCCCGCTGACCTTCAGCGCCACCGGCCTGCCGACCGGCCTGTCGATCAGCTCCGGCGGCCTGATCACCGGCACCGCCACCACCGCGGGCACCTACAACGTGACGGTGACCGCCAAGGACGCCGCGAACAAGACCGGCACCACCAGCTTCACCTGGACGGTCAACTCCGGTGGCGGCGGCAGCTGCACCCCGGCGCAGCTGCTCGGCAACGCCGGCTTCGAGTCCGGCAGCACCACCTGGACCTCCTCCAGCGGCGTGATCGACAGCTCCACCTCCGAGGCCGCGCACAGCGGCTCCTGGAAGGCCTGGCTGGACGGCTACGGCTCCGCCCACACGGACAGCCTCTCGCAGACGGTGAGCATCCCGGCCGGCTGCAAGGCCACCCTGAGCTACTGGCTGCACATCGACACGGCGGAGACCACCACCTCCACCGCGTACGACAAGCTGACCGTCACGGTCAACGGCACCACCGTCGCCTCGTACTCGAACCTCAACAAGGCGACCGGCTACAGCCAGAAGACGATCGACCTGTCGGCCTACGCGGGCCAGTCGGTCACCCTGAAGTTCAACGGCGTGGAGGACTCCTCGCTGCAGACCAGCTTCGTGATCGACGACACCTCGATCCAGACGAGCTGAGCCTGATCCGGCAGTGAGCGAGGGCCCGGCGGCCACGGCCGCCGGGCCCTCGCGCATCCCCACCGCCATCTCGCGGTGTGAGACTCCGGAAACCCCCGCGCAACACGAAACACCGCGGAAACACGGGTGTCCGCAGCGGGAAATACGGCCCGGACAGACTCTCCCGACCGGCGCGCCCACCACCACCCGCAGGCGCGTTGCACGGGAAGGTTCCGCATGCTGCTCGCTGACTCCACG
>NZ_JBEYFP010000119.1:0-13277 GCF_040634455.1 Kitasatospora sp. NPDC007106 | reverse complement strand
CGGACGAGCACCGCGCCGTCGGCCCCGACCCCGTACGTGCCGGCCCAGTCGGTGCCCTCCTCGGGCTCCAACTCCATTTCGGTGCCGACCCGGTAGCCCGTCAGCGGGACACCGAGCCGCTTCGCGGCGAGCTCGCCCGCCTCGTGCCAGGCGTCCGCCGCCGGTCCGGCCAGCAGCACCGGCACCGTCTCGAACAGGTCCAGCGTGGAGACCCGCACCCCGGCCCGCCGCACCCACACGTGCGGCGCCCGGCCGCCCGGCGAGCCGTCCGCCGCGAGCTTCTCCGGCACCGCCGGGCCGTCCGCGTCGGCACCGACCACCGCACCCAGCGGGTACCGGTAGCCCAGCACCACCGACAGCACGTTGTTCTGCCGTCCGGTGCCCGGTGACACGTCGTAGCCCGGGTGCTTGTGCTCCGCGGAGCGGGCCGTCGCCCGGGCGGCGGTCGCCTCCGCGACCGGTCGGCGCTCCCGCCCGTACGACTGCAGCAGCCGCGGTCCGGCCCAGCCGCCGAGCACCGCCGCGAGCTTCCACGCCAGGTTGTGCGCGTCCTGGATGCCGGTGTTGGAGCCGAACGCACCCGTCGGCGACATCTCGTGCGCCGAGTCGCCCGCCAGGAAGACCCGGCCGACCGAGTACCGCTCCGCCACCCGCTGAGCCGCGTGCCAGGGCGCCCGGCCGGTGACCTCCACGTCGAGGTCCGGCACCCCGGCGGCCGCGCGGATCGCCGCGGCGCACCGGGCGTCGGTGAACTCCTCCAGCGCCTCGCCGTTCTCCGGGTGCCACGGCGCGTGGAAGACCCAGTGCTCGCGGTTGTCGACCGGCAGCAGCGCGCCTGCGCCCCGAGGGTCGGTCAGGTAGCAGGCGATGAACCGCCGTTCGCCGACCACGTCGGCGAGCCCCTTCGACCGGAAGGTGATGCTGACGTTGTGGAAGAGGTCGCCGGGACCGGTCTGGCCGATGCCGAGCGCCTCCCGGATCGGGCTGCGCGGGCCGTCGGCGGCCACCAGGTACTGCGCCCGGACGGTCTCCTCCTCGCCCGTCTCCCGGTTGCGGATCAGCGCCGTCACTCCGTCGGCGTCCTGCTCGAAGGAGACCAGCTGCGTCCCGAAGCGGATGTCACCGGTCAGCCGGCGGGCGTACTCCAGCAGCACCGGCTCCAGGTCGTTCTGGCTGCACAGGCACCAGCCGGTCGGGCTGAACCGCTTCAGTGCGCCGCCCGGGTCGATCTCCTTGAACAGCCACTCCTGGTCGTCGCCCGAGAGGGTGTCGGCCTGCAGGATGCCGTGGTTCTCCGCCAGCACCGAGGCGGCCTCCTTGACGGCGGACTCCACGCCCGCCACCCGGAAGAGCTCCATCGTCCGCACGTTGTTGCCGCGTCCGCGCGGGTGGTGCGAGGTGGCCGCGTGCTTCTCCACCAGCAGGTGCGGCACCCCCAGCCTTCCCAGGAACAGCGAGGTGGACAGCCCCACCAGGGAGCCGCCCACGATCAGGACGGGCAGCCGGCCGTCGGCGGTTGGGTTCATCTGTGACTCCAGTCGTTCGAAGGGCCCGACACCCAATGTCCCTGTCATTCGTCCGTGCCCGCGCGGCCGGTTGCGCCCATGGCCGCGCCTTTTCGCTCGGATGGGTTCCTGCCCTCGCACGATCGGTGACGGACCGCCACGATCGAGCTCAGTCCTCGTGACCGGACCATGCCCGGCCGCCGTCGGCGGCACCGGGCCGGGCACACGACCGCACCGGCCGAACCCCCGCCCCCGCGGGCCGCAGGCCGACCCCCACACCCGCCGCCAGCGGCCGCCGCTCCACCACGGCCGCGCGACGACACGTCCCTTCGAGCAGACGAGTGATGATGACGACCCTCACCGAACCCGTGACCGACGCCCACCCTGCCGCCCTCGCCGTCCCCCGCCTGCGCGTCGTCCTCATGTGCGACGTCATGGACGGCGCCCAGGAGAAGTTCCTGACGGCCTATGAGCAGCTGCGCCACCAGGTCGCCGCCGTGCCCGGCCACGTGAGCGACCAGCTCTGCCAGTCCATCGAGGACCCCTCCCAGTGGCTGATCACCAGCGAGTGGGAGAGCGCCCAGCCCTTCCTCTCCTGGGTCGACAGCGAGGCCCACCGCGAGATGGTCAAGCCGCTGCACGGCTGCGTCCGCGACACCCGCTCGCTGCGGTTCAGCATCATGCGGGAGACCGCCGGCGACCACACCTACGACTTCGCGGCGCCGGTCTCCGACGGCATCGTCCGACACGCCCTCACCTTCACGGTGAAGCCCGGCACCGAGAAGAAGGTCGCCGGGATCCTCGCCGGCTACACCTCGCCCAAGGCCCAGGTGGACGAGCGCACCCGGCTGCTGCGCACCTCGCTCTTCATGCAGGGCAACCGGGTCGTCCGCGCGGTCGAGGTGGCCGGCGACCTCGGCGCGGCGCTGCGGCACGTCGCCCAGCAGCCCGAGGTGCGGGCCGTCGAGGAGGCCATCAACCCCTACCTGGAGGAGGCCCGCGACCTCGGCAACCCGGAGTCCGCCCGCGCCTTCTTCATGCGCGCCGCACTGCCCGCGGTGCACCGGGTCGCCGCCCCCGACGCGCCGACCGCGCCCGTCCGCCGGTACGCGCTGCGCTACCCGGTGAAGACCGGATGCGGCAGTTCGGTCGTCGGCCTGTTGGCCCGTCAGGACCGTCAGGTCGTCGAGGAGGGCTCGCCGCTCGTCGCGAGCACCCTCTTCCACCGCGACGACGTGGTCGTCCGCGTCATCGACTTCGCCGGGCCGGCCGACGCCGACCCCGCCACCGCCCTCGGCATCGCCGGACCGCGCGCCGCCGGCGTGCTGGCCCGCCTGCTGGAGCTCGACGAGCACCACGACCTGCGGACCTCCGCGGGCATCGGCCGCTTCCTCGCCGACTGCACCATGCAGCCCGTCACCGACCGCTCCTCCCAGGACGCCTGAGCGTCCACGCACCGGGGCGGCCAGCCCGCCCCCGGCCCCCATCCCTGCAAAGCCTTCTGGAGGCAGCAACCATGACCACCAAGTTCCCACGCATCGTGCACGTCGACGACGCGCCGCCGAACACCCGACGCGGCGGCGACCTGCGCGCCATGCTCACCCCGACGACGGTGGGAGCCACCAGCGGCTTCATGGGAATGGCGATCGTGCAGCCCGGCGACCGGATCGCCGAGCACTACCACCCGTACTCCGAGGAGTTCGTGCTGGTGGTCAGGGGCGAACTGGAGGTCGACCTCGACGGGGAGCCGTTCCGGCTCAGCCCCGACAACGGCCTGCTGATCCCGATGAACGTGCGCCACCGGTTCCGCAACGTCGGCTCCACCGAGGCCCGCCTGGTCTTCCACCTCGGCCCGCTCGCCCCGCGGCCCGAGCTCGGCCACGTCGACACCGAGGAGACCCCGGCGCCGCCGGAACCGGCCGAGGCGGTCTCATGACACGGCGGGTGGTGGTCACCGGTCTCGGTGTCGTCGCGCCCGGCGGCGTCGGGGTCCCCGCCTTCTGGGACCTCCTCACCGCCGGCCGCACCGCGACCCGCGGGATCACCTTCTTCGACCCGGCCGGATTCCGCTCCCGGATCGCCGGCGAGTGCGACTTCGATCCGTACGCGGCAGGCCTGGACGCCGAGGAGGTGGCCCGCTCGGACCGGTACATCCAGTTCGCGCTGGCCGCCGCCGCGGAGGCCGTCCGCGACTCCGGGCTCGACCTCGGCGCCGAGGACCCCTGGCGGATCGGCGTCTCCCTCGGCACCGCCGTCGGCGGCACCACCCGGCTGGAGCACGACTACGTCGGCGTCAGCGCGAACGGCGCCCGGTGGGACGTCGACCACCGCGGCGCCGCGCCGCACCTGCAGCGGGCCTTCACCCCCGCCACGCTCGCCTCCGCGGTCGCCGAGCGCACCGGCGCGCACGGCCCGGTGCAGACGGTCTCCACCGGCTGCACCTCCGGGCTGGACGCCGTCGGCTACGCCCTGCAGGCCGTCGAGGACGGGCGGGTCGACGTCTGCATCGCCGGCGCCTCCGACTCGCCGATCTCCCCGATCACCGTCGCCTGCTTCGACGCCATCAAGGCGACCTCGGCGCGCAACGACGACCCGGAGCACGCCTCCCGGCCGTTCGACGCCAGCCGGGACGGCTTCGTCCTCGGCGAGGGCGGCGCCGTGCTGCTGCTGGAGGAGTACGAGCACGCCAAGCGGCGCGGCGCCCGGATCATCTGCGAACTCGGCGGCTTCGCCACCTTCGGCAACGCCTACCACATGACCGGTCTCACCCAGGAGGGCCGGGAGATGTCGGAGGCCGTCGACCGGGCCCTCGACCACGCCCGGGTGAACGCCTCCGACGTCGACTACGTCAACGCGCACGGCTCCGGCACCAAGCAGAACGACCGGCACGAGACCGCCGCCGTCAAGCGCTCGCTCGGCGCCCACGCGTACGAGACGCCGATGAGCTCCATCAAGTCGATGGTCGGGCACTCGCTCGGCGCCATCGGCGCGATCGAACTGGTCGCCTGCGCCCTGGCGTTGAAGCACGGCGTCGTCCCGCCCACCGCCAACTACGAGACCCCGGACCCGGAGTGCGACCTGGACTACGTCCCGAAGACGGCCCGGGAGCTGCCGCTGCGGCACGTGCTCTCGGTCGGCAGCGGCTTCGGCGGCTTCCAGTCCGCGGTCGTGCTCAGCAGAGAGGGGGCACGGACATGACGTCCGACCCGCCCGACCGGCGGACGGTGGTGACCGGCATCGGGGTGATCGCACCCAACGGTGTCGGCACCGACGACTTCTGGAAGGCCACCCGCGAGGGCGCCAGCGTGCTCGGCCCGATCACCCGCGAGGGCTGCGGGCAGATGCCGCTGCGCGTCGCCGGACAGGTCGGCGGCTTCGACGCCGAGGCCGCCGTCGAGGGCCGCTACCTCGTCCAGACCGACCGGTTCACGCACTACGCGATGGCGGCCGCCGACCTCGCCCTGGAGGACGCGCGGCTGCGGCCCGACGAGAACTCGCCGTTCGCCACCGGCGTCGTCACCGCGGCCGGCTCCGGCGGCGGCGAGTTCGGCCAGCGCGAGCTGCAGAACCTGTGGGGCCAGGGCCCCCGGTTCGTCGGCCCGTACCAGTCGATCGCCTGGTTCTACGCCGCCAGCACCGGCCAGATCTCCATCCGCGGCGGCTTCAAGGGGCCCTGCGCCGTGGTGGCCAGCGACGAGGCCGGCGGCCTCGACGCGCTGGCGCACGCGGCGCGCACCATAGCCAGGGGCGCGGACGCGGTCGTGGTCGGCGGTGCGGAGGCACCGCTGGCGCCGTACTCGATGGTCTGCCAGCTCGGCTACCCCGAGCTCAGCCTCGGCGACGACCCCGCCACCGCCTACCTGCCGTTCAGCCCGGAGGCGAGCGGGTTCGTGCCGGCCGAGGGCGGCGCCATGTTCGTCCTGGAGGACGAACGGGCCGCCCGTCGGCGCGGAGCCCGGATCCGGGCCGAACTCGCCGGACACGCCGCCACCTTCACCGGGGCGTCGCGCTGGGCCGAGTCCCGCGAGGGCCTCGCGCACGCGATCCGCGCCGCCCTGGAGCAGGCCCGCTGCGCCCCCGACGAGGTCGACGTGGTCTTCGCCGACGCCCTCGGCGTCCCGGAGGCCGACCGAGCCGAGGCACTGGCCCTCGCCGACGTGCTCGGCGAGCACGCCTCCCGGGTGCCCGTCACGGCACCCAAGGCCGGCACCGGGCGCGCCTACTGCGGCGCCCCGCTGCTGGACGCCGCAGCGGCCGTGCTCGCCATGGAACAGGGCTTCGTCCCGCCCACGCCGAACGTCACCGGCACGGCGTACGACCTCGACCTGGTCTGCGGCTACGGCCGCACCGCCCAGCTGCGCACCGCCCTGGTGCTCAGCCGCGGACTGATGGGCTCCAACGCCGCCCTGGTGCTGCGTGCCGGCCGGCCGTCCTGACCGGCTGCCGGATGCCCCCGACCCACAGGAGAACCCGATGACCCACGTCCTCACCTACGACGAGCTGGCCGCCCTGATCAAGGGCCGGGCCGGCATCGGCGTCGACCCGCTCGACCTGGAGCGCCCCGGCGCGACCTTCGAGGAGTTCGGCGTCGACTCGCTCGCGCTGCTCGGCATCGTCGGCGAGCTGGAGAACACCTACGCCACCCCCATCACCCCCGGCGCGGAGATGTCCAAGACCCCGCAGGACTTCCTCGACGCCGTCAACGCCTCTGCCACGACGGGAGCCTGACCCCATGCCCGGCCACACGGACAACGAGATCCTCATCAACGCCCCCCTCGACCTCGTCTGGGACGTCACCAACGACCTGGAGGGCTGGCCCCAGCTGTTCAGCGAGTACGCGACCGTCGAGGTGCTCGACCGCGAGGGCCCGAAGACGACCTTCCGGCTGACCATGCACCCCGACGAGAACGGCGCCGTCTGGAGCTGGGTCTCCGAGCGGGAGACCGACCGGCAGGGGCTGACCGTCCGGGCCCGCCGCGTCGAGCCTGGCCCCTTCGAGTTCATGAACATCCGGTGGGAGTACACCGAGCACCCCGGCGGCACCCTGATGCGCTGGATCCAGGACTTCGCGATGAAGCCCACCGCACCGGTCGACGACCACGGCATGACCAACCACATCAACCGCAACTCGCGGATCCAGATGGAACTCATCAAGGAGAAGGTCGAACTGCGGGCGGGCGTGCGGTGAGCGGGACGTACCGCTCGCTCATCGTCGCCCGGATGCGGCCCGGCTCCGGCGACGACATCGCGGGCATCTTCGCCGACTCCGACCGCGGTGAACTGCCGCACCTGATCGGGGTCACCGGCCGCAGCCTGTTCCAGTTCGAGGACCTCTACCTGCACCTCATCGAGGCGGACCGGCCGCCCGGGCCCTCCGTCGCCCAGCACGTGAAGCACCCCGAGTTCCAGCTCGTCAGCGACCGGCTCACCGCGCACGTCCAGGCGTACGACCCGGCCACCTGGCGGGAGCCGAAGGACGCGATGGCGCGCGAGTTCTACCGGTGGGAGCGGCCCTCGGGCTGATCCACCGCGAACGCCAGGGCGCCGACCGATCACCATCGGGCCGGCGCCCTGGCGTTGCCGCGTCCGCCGCCCGGTGCCGGCCTGCCGGTGCCCGATGCCCGGTCCCGGTGCAGGGACCGGTGGCGGGCGCACGCCGAGGCCCGCCGGCGGGGTGCCGGCGGGCCTTGGGGGAGGAGCGGAGCGCGTCAGCCCCCGACGACGCTCTCGAAGGCGTGCAGGTACGGGTTGACCGGGCGGACCTCGTCGACCCGAAGGCCGGCCTCGGACATCAGGCCCAGCATGCTCTCCCGGGTGTGCTTGGCACCACCGACGTTGAGCAGCAGCAGCAGGTCCATCGCGGTGGTGAAGCGCATCGAGGGGCTGTCGTCGACCAGGTTCTCGACCACCACCACCCGGGCGCCCGGGCGGGCCGCACCCACCACGTTCGCCAGCGTGCGGCGGGTGGACTCGTCGTCCCACTCCAGGATGTTCTTGATCAGGTAGAGATCGGCCTGCACCGGGATGTCCACCCGGCAGTCGCCCGGCACCAGGCGGGCCCGGTCGGCCAGCACGCCGCCCGGCCGCAGCCGCGGATCGGCGTCCGCGACCACTTGCGGCAGGTCGAGCAGCGTGCCGTGCAGGTGCGGGTGCTTCTCCAGCAGCCCGGCCAGCGCGAGGCCCTGGCCGCCGCCGATGTCCACCACCGTCGAGACGCCCTCCAGGTTGTCCAGGAAGGCCACCAGGTCGGCGGCGGACTGCCGGCTGGAGCTGCTCATCGCCTTGTCGAAGACCTTCGCGGACTCGCCCGCGTCATCGTGCAGGTACTGGAAGAACTCCTTGCCGAACATCTCGGGGAAGATGTTGCGGCCGGTGCGGACGGCCTCGTCCAGCCGGGGCCAGGCCTGCCACGTCCAGGGCTCGGTGCACCACAGCGAGATGTAGCGCAGGCTGTTGGGGGCGTCCTCGCGCAGCATCCGGGACATGTCGGTGTGCGCGAAGCGGTCGTCGTCCGTCTCCGTGAAGATCCCGTAGCTGGCGAGCGCCCGCATCAGCCGGCGCAGCGGCTTGGGCTCCACCTTCAGCTCGGCGGCCAGGTCGCGGACGGCCGTCGGGCTCTCGCCGAGCGCGTCGGCGACACCGAGCTGCGCCGCGGCGCGGATCGCCGCGGCGCAGGCGGCGCCGAAGACGAGCTCGCGCAGGCGCATCACCGCGGGCGGGGACGGGGACTGGGTGCTGGCGGACATGGAACCGCCTTTCGTACGGGGGCCGGGCGGCCCGGGGAGGAGGGTCTGCGGTCGGTGCGGCGGGTTGCTCGGGCGAGGGCTCAGCAGCGGCCGGCCGGCTCGGAGACGCCGCAGGTGTTGCGGGTGAAGGTGTTGCCGGTGCCCTTGTCGCGGTCGGCCAGGTCCGCGGGGCCGTTGTCGGCCAGTACGTTCCCGGTGACGGTGATCCGGTTGTTGGGCGTGCCGGTCACGCTCGGGAAGAGCACCACGCCGCCGGACATCGGCGAGTCGCCGCGGTTGCCCTCGATCTGGTTGCCGGACACCACGGAGTCCTCGGCACCGGTGAAGAGGATGCCGGTGCCCTGGATGAAGGCCAGCCGCGGGTTCGGCGGGCAGTACTTGTTGTTCTCGTGGACGTAGTTGCGGTTGACGCTGATCGCGCCCGGCTTGGGCGAGCCCTCGTCGCCGACCACGAAGACGCCGCCGCAGTTGCCGCTGATGTCGTTGGCGTCCACCGCCAGCGTCCGGGCGCGCCGGACGACCACGCCGATCCGGTTGCCGGACAGCCGGTTGCCGCGGATCACGGTGCCCTGGGTGTCGATGGCACCGCCCTCGTGGGCCACCGAGTTGGCGAGGAAGATGCCCGCCTGCACGTTGTCGGCGGCCTCGTTGCCGGTCAGCGTGGCCCGGATCGACTTCTCCTGGCTGATGCCCTGGTTGCCGTTGTGGAAGGCACCGACGTCCATGATCCGCAGGTGGTCGGTGTTGGAGGCGTCGATGCCGTTCATCCGGTAGCCGGAGACGGTCAGCGAGCCGATCCGGACGTTGTTCACCTTCTGGTCGTCCGTGCCGGCCACGCAGATGCCGTGGCCCGCCGTGGCGCAGGCGTTCCCGGTCTGCGCAGGGTCCGGGACGAGGACGGTCGACGGACCGACCCCGCGCAGGGTGATGTCCGAACGGGTGATCAGCACGCTCTCGTGGTACGTGCCGGGCATCAGCTGGACGGTGCTGCCCGGGGCGGCCGCGTCGACCGCCTTCTGGATGGACTCGCCGGGGAAGACGGTGCGCATCGAGGACGCGGCCTGGGCGGGCGGGACCGCCCCCAGGCTCGCGACCAGGGCGGCGAGGCCGCCGGCGAGGTAGTGGGTCCGTCGCATGGACATGGAACTGGGGCCTGCTTTCGGGGGTACAAGGGTCGGGCGGGCGCCGGGATCGGCGCGCCCGGTGCGGGGGTGCGGGGCTGTGGAGTGCGGGGGTGCGGGGTTCGCGCGGTGGGGGTCGTGGGGCCGCAGGGTGCCGTGGGGGACAAGGGGTGTGGGGTCATGTGGAGGTGGCGCGCCGGGCGCGGGGGCGGAGGGCACGGGGGCGTGGGGGAGCGCAGGGAGCCTCCGTCCCCCCGAAGCTAGGACCGCCCCAGGGGGCCCGCCACTCGGGTGGGCGGTTCGGTGACGATCCCTCACCTGACGGAGTGGCGCATGTGGCTGACCGTCATGCACGCGGGCCCGCCCCGACCGTCCCCGCCGCCGTCCCCGTCACCGTCGCTCCGCACAGCCGGGCGGGGTCGGCGGCGGAATGCCCGCTCCCGAAGGGCGGACACCCCGGAGGTCGGCAGGTGCGCCCCGCCGCACCGTGGAGGACGGTGGACGGTGCGTGCCACCGGGACACGTCCGGCCCGGCGCCGACCGCGTCCCGGGTGAGCAGCCGGGCACCGGGCTGCGCACCGGCCGGTCGTGACCGGGGCAGCCCCGGTGCGGTGGCCCAGGGCCGATCGGGCGACCGCCGCGGAAGTTTCCGGAGGCCGTGCGGCGGCGGGGCGAGCGTGCCCCGCAGGGCGCCCGGACGGGGCGGCCGAAGGGCAGCCCCCGGGCACCGGTGCGACCATCGTGGGCAGGGGTGCGACCTTCGGAAGGTGCCGCTGATGCATGCCTCGCGGGCGACCGCCCGGCAGTACCGGTCCCACAGCAGGCCCACGGGCCGGCCCGTACGGACGCGGCTGCTGGCCGCCCCGCTGCTCGCCCTGACCCTCGCGGGCACGGCCGCCTGCAGCGGGTCCGGCGGCGATCCCGCCCCGGCCTCCGCCCCGGCACCCGCCTCCTCCGGCAGCCCCACGGCCCCCGCGCCGCTGCCGACCTCCGAGGACCTCCGCAGCGCGCTGCTCACCACCGAGGACCTCGGCCCGGCCTTCGCCGAGACCCTCCCGGCCGACGGTGCCGAGGACCAGGGCACCAGCGGCTGCCCGCTGCTCACGGAGATCCTCAACGGGCAGGGAGAGCCGCGGCCCGGCGCCGTCCGCGAGCAGACCGAGTTCACCACCGCCGAGTCCAGCCCGTACCTCGGCGAGTCGCTGCTCACCGAGGAGCAGGGCGCGCTGGCGGACGACCACGCCAAGGTCGCCGAGGCGTTGCGCACCTGCGAGGCGCTCACCTTCACCGGCGACTCGACCTCCGTCACCTTCACCCTCACCCCGATACGCTTCGGCGGGCTGGCGACCACGGCGGTGCGGATGGACGGCGTCGTCGACGGGGTGCTGCTCAACGGTTACCTGGCCGTGGAGCAGATCGGCCCGGCCGTCCTCACCTTCTGGTACTTCCAGGCCGGCGGAGCCTCCGCCCAACTCGCCGACGAGGTCTACCGCGCCGCTGCCGCCAAGGTCCTCCAGGTGCTGGTCGAGGGCGACGTGGCGAGCGGGTCGGCCGCGGCCGCCGGCATCTGAGTGGGCGTCAACTCGTCCGGTCGGAGCGGTGGGAGGCGGTGGACCGCCGTCGTCGTCAGCGCGGCGGTCTTCCCCGTCCTGGGTGTCGGAGCCACCGCGGGCGGCCTCCCGATCGGCCAGGCCCGGACGGGCCGGGCGACCTGGTACGAGGACGCCGGCACCGGCGCCTGCGGAACGGCGGTCGACGCCGCGACCGAGGACCTCGCCGCCGTTCCCGCCGCCTGGTGGACGGCCGCCGACCCGAACGCCGACCCGCTCTGCGCGGGCGTCTCGGTGCAGGTCGACTACCGGGGGCGGACCATCACCGTCCCGGTCCGCGACCAGTGCCCCGGCTGCCTGGCCGAACAGCTCGACCTCAGCCGGCCCGCCTTCCAGCGGCTCGCCGACCTCGGCCTCGGCGTCCTCGACGGGATCACCTGGAAGTTCGTCGACTCCGGGCGTGGCGGCGGCGGTAGTGGGGGCGGCGGTGGGGGTGCCGGAGGTGCGCGGGAGTCCGGACACGTTCGCGAACTTCCGGCGGGGCCGGTGCCCCGGCGGCAGGATGAGCGGAGAGACGGTTCCGATCAGCACCGAGGAGACAGGCCATGGGTCCGGTCGACGAGTTCCGCGCGGCCCGCGACGTCCTGCTGCGCCACCGCACCGATTACGACGCCGCCCGCCGGGAGTTCCGCTGGCCGCAGCCGACGGCCTTCAACTGGGCGCTCGACTGGTTCGACCGGATCGCCGAGGGCAACGACCGGCGGGCGCTCTGGGTGATCGACGACGACGGCACCGAACACACCCGTACCTTCCGCGAGATGGCGCACCGCTCCGACCGGGTGGCCAACCACCTGCGGGCGCTCGGCCTGCGGCGCGGCGACCGGATGCTCGTCATGCTGGGCAACGTGCCGGAGCTGTGGGAGACCATGCTCGGGGCGATGAAGCTCGGCGTGGTGGTCATCCCGGCCACCCTGCTGCTCAGCGCCGACGACCTGCGCGACCGGCTGGAGCGCGGCCGGGTGCGCGCCGTGGTCGCCGCCGCCGAGGTCGCGGACCGCTTCGCCGGCCTGCCCGGTGCCGACCTGCGGATCGCGGTGGGCGGCGAGCCCGAGGGCTGGCACCGGTACGCCGACGCGGACGGCGCCGCCGACACCTTCGAGGCGGACGGGCGGACCCCGGCGGACGATCCGCTGTTGCTCTACTTCACCTCGGGCACCACCTCCCGGCCGAAGCTGGTCGAGCACACCCACACCTCGTACCCGGTCGGGCACCTGTCGACGATGTACTGGATCGGGCTGCAGCCGGGGGACGTCCACCTCAACATCTCCTCGCCGGGCTGGGCCAAGCACGCGTGGAGCAACCTCTTCGCGCCGTGGAACGCCGAGGCGACCGTGCTGGTGCTCAACCACGCCCGCTTCGACGCGGACCGGCTGCTGGAGGTGCTGGAGCGCTGCGGCGTCACCACGCTGTGCGCGCCGCCGACGGTGTGGCGGATGCTGATCCAGGCCGACCTGACGTCACGTCGGCTGTCCCTGCGGGAGCTGGTGGCCGCGGGCGAGCCGCTCAACCCGGAGGTCGTCGAGCAGGTGCGCAAGGCCTGGGGGCTGACCGTCCGGGACGGCTTCGGGCAGACCGAGACCACCGCGCAGATCGGCAACAGCCCCGGCCAGCCGGTGAAGCCGGGTTCGATGGGCCGCCCGCTGCCCGGCTACCACGTCGCCCTGCTGGACGCCGAGGGCAACCGCGCGGAGGAGGGCGAGCTCAGCCTCGACCTGGCCCGCCGCCCGGCCGGGCTGATGCGCGGCTACGCGGGCGACGAGGAGAAGACCGCCGAGGCGATGCGCGACGGCCACTACCGCACCGGCGACGTCGCCTCGCAGGACGCGGACGGCTACGTCACCTACGTCGGCCGCGCCGACGACGTGTTCAAGGCGAGCGACTACCGGATCTCGCCGTTCGAGCTGGAGAGCGTGCTGATCGAGCACCCGGCCGTCGCGGAGGCCGCGGTGGTGCCCTCGCCGGACCCGGTGCGGCTCGCGGTGCCCAAGGCGTTCGTCGTCCTGGTGCAGGGCCGGGAGCCGAGCGCCGACCTGGCCTGCGACATCCTGCGCTTCACCCGCGAGCGGCTGAGCGCCTACAAGCGGATCAGGCGGCTGGAGTTCGCCGCCCTGCCGAAGACGATCTCCGGCAAGATCCGCCGGGTGGAGCTGCGGCAGCACGAGCAGCAGCACGGCGAGCGGCGGAACCCGAACGAGTACTGGGAGTCGGACTTCCCGTCGCTGAAGGACTCCCGCTGAAGGGCTGAACGCGGCGAGGGCCGAACGCGGCCGAGGGCCCGCCCGGTCGGGGTGACCG
>NZ_JBEYFP010000118.1:0-13419 GCF_040634455.1 Kitasatospora sp. NPDC007106 | reverse complement strand
GCCGGAGCCTGAGCCGCCGCAGGGCCGCCCGCGCCGCGGTGCGCCGCCGTCCCGACGACGGCCCGTCGGCCGGGGCGAGTTCCCCGGCCAGCAGGTCCATCAGCAGGCCGTCGTGCCAGGTGCCGTCGGCGCCGCGCTCGTACTGCCGCATCACCCCGACCGGACGGAAGCCGACCTTGCGGTAACAGGCGATGGCAGGGGCGTTGTCGGCGGCCGGGTCGATCACCAGCCGATGGTGGCCGAGCTCCGTCACGAGGTAGCGGGCGAGGGTCCGCACGGCGTCGGTGCCCAGACCGCGGCCGTGCACCGCCGGGTCGAGGTACACGTCGATGCCGGCGTGCCGGTAGTCCGGCTCGTCCTCCTCGTGCCACTGGATCGCGCCGACCACCCGGCCGCGGTACTCCACCGCCAGCACCGGCGTCCGCTCGTCGGCGAGGTCCGATCTCACCTCGGCGACCATGTCGGGCCCGCCGCGCCAGCGGGCCCGCACCTCGGGCGTGGCCCGGATCCCGGCCAGCGCGGGCACGTCGGCGGGGGTCGCCGGGCGCAGGAGGACGGCGGCGCCGGGCAGGGTCGGCCTGGTCTGCATGCAGGCACGGTACCGGCCCGCGTGCGGGGTGACGGCCCGTCGGCGGATCCGGCACGACTTGTCCGGAGCAGCCACCACGCGTCAGCGCCCGACGGCATACTGTCGCCCGGCCGCCCTGCGGCCGACCGGGGCAGGGCAGGACGACACGGGTGGGGGCCGCCGGGCCGTGCAGGAGTTCCGCGGGGCAGGACCCCGCCGGATCGGCCAGTACGAGGTGCTGCGCCCGCTCGGCGCCGGCGGCACGGCGAGCGTGCTCGTGGACCCGCAGTGCGGCGGCGGACCCCGCGAGGTCGTCTACGTCACCGTCGACCTCGACCGCGATCCGCCGTCGGTCAAGGGCAAACGGGCCGACGACACCCCCGTCAACCTCAACGCCCTCAAGCTCTCCGTCGACCCCAACCAGTCCGTCACCTTCGAGATCACCGCCCTCGGCAAGACCTGCGACTGCACCTGGACGGCCGAACTCGGCTACGTCGACCAGGGGCAGACGCACACCCTCACCGTCGACGACCGGGGCAAGCCGTTCCGGATCGCCCAGGGCGGCACCTCCTACCTGCGCTACAGCCGGCTCCAGGGCAACCGCTGGATCGACGCCGAGCTGCGCAACTGACCCGGAGCACAATTGCGTTGCCCGGCCCCGCGCCGCCGCCCAGAATCGCCGGATGACCGCCGACTTCGCCCGCAAACCCGTCCTCACCGGCACCGCCGTGCAACTGCGCCCGTTCCGGCCCGAGGACCTGCCCGACATCACCGCCGCCATCGACGACCCCGAGGTGCAGCGGCTCACCGGCAGCGCCCACCGGCCGCCGATCGACGCCGGGGCGATCGCCCGCTGGTACGCCACCCGCAACGAGCAGACGGACCGGCTCGACCTCGCCGTGGCCGACCTGGCGAGCGGCCGCTGCGTCGGCGAGGTCGTGCTCAACGAATGGGACGAGCCCAACCTGAGCTGCAGCTTCCGCACCCTGATCGGCCCGGCCGGGCGCGGCCGCGGCCTCGGCACCGAGGCGCTGCGCCTGCTGCTCGCCCACGCCTTCGACGGGCTCGGCCTGCACCGCGTCCAGCTGGAGGTGTACGCCTTCAACCCGCGGGCCCGGCACGTCTACGAGAAGGTCGGCTTCGTCGCCGAGGGCGTGCGCCGGGAGGCGCTCCGGGACGGCGACGGCTGGGTCGACTCCACCGTGATGGCCGTCCTGGCCGGCGACTGGGCCCGGCACCGCGGCCGACCGGAGGCCGCCACGAACTGACGACACGTCAACGACCGCTCGGTGGGCCGCCGGTGGTGGTTCAGCGGCCGTGCGGGCGCTCCGCGGGGTCGGCCGGCAGGTCGAAGACGTGCTCACCGTCGGCGGCCCGCACCACCACCCGGTCCGGGCCGTCCCAATGCCCGTCCACCGGGCCGCCCGTCGCCGGGCCGTGCTCGAACACACCCAGCAGCCAGTGCCGCGCCGACCAGCCCCCACCGGTCTCCACCTCCACCGACCAGCACGGGCCGACCGCGTGGCGCACCACCGACAGCAGCCGGTCCGCCCGGCCGGGCGCCACCACCGACATCACGGTGTGCTGCCGCGGCGGACCGGTCACGTCCAGGGCGCCGATCAGCACCCGCAGCGCCAGCACCCCGGCCACCAGCAGCACCGGCGCCGTGAACAGACCACGGCCCGGTCTGCGCGGCGCCAGCACCAGCGCCGCGACCAGCAGCACCCCGGCCGCACCGAGCAGCGGCACCGGGCGGTCCAGCAGCTCCGCCACCCGCACCCGGCCGCCCGAACGCGCCGACCACACCCCGGCCGCGTACCCGGCCACCAGCAGCAGCGCCACCCCGGCCGCCGCACCGGCCGGCCGCCATCCGCGCCCGGCCTCCCGCCCCGCCGCAGCCACCGTGCTCCCCCGAACTGCGGCGCCCCCCGGCGCCGCTTCGCCGCAGGCTAACACCGGCCCGCGACCGGGCCGTCGGCACCCGGCGCCCCGGCCCGTGCCGCACCCGACGGACCGTCACCCGGTGGGCGCCGGAGCCGCACCCGGACCGTCACCGGGCCGGGCCGCCCACCGGCCCGCCGCGGCCGTCCGGGACGGTGCCACGGTCGGCTAGCCTGGGGGAACGATGAACCGCTTGAGCACGCCGTGGGGCGAGATCGACCTCACCCGCCACCCCGAGGACCCCCGCGACCAGCTGCGCGCCTGGGACGCCGCCGACGACTACCTGCTGCGGCACCTGGCGGAGGGCGGCACCGACCTGTTGGGCAGCGTGGTGATCGTCGGCGACCGCTGGGGCGCCCTCGCGACCGCGCTCGCCGAGCACCGGCCCGTACAGATCGGCGACTCCTGGCTCGGCCGGCAGGCCACCCTCGCCAACCTCGCCCGCAACCGCGCCGGCCACGCCGACGGGGTGCGGCTGCTCACCACCCGCGACACCCCGCCGGGCCGGATCGACGTGCTGCTCGTCCGGGTCCCCAAGAGCCTCGCCCTGCTGGAGGACCAGCTGCACCGGCTCGCCCCGGCCGTCCACGAGGGCACCGTGGTGGTCGGCACCGGCATGGTCACCGAGATCCACACCTCCACGCTCAAGCTGTTCGAGTCGGTGCTCGGCCCGACCCGCACCTCGCTCGCCGTCCGCAAGGCCCGCCTGATCCACTGCACCCCCGACCCGGCCCTGCCGCGCACCGGCAGCCCCTGGCCGCAGAGCTACCGGCTGCCGGACGGCATCGGCGCCGCCTCCGGGGGGACGGTCCACAACCACGCGGGCATCTTCTGCGCGGACCGCCTCGACATCGGCACCCGCTTCCTGCTCAACCACCTGCCGGAGCGGCACGGCCCCGAGACCGTCGTCGACCTCGGCTGCGGCAACGGCGTCGTCGGCACCGCCGCCGCCCTCGCCAACCCGGCCGCCGAGGTGCTCTTCCTCGACGAGTCGTACCAGGCCGTCGCCTCCGCCGAAGCCACCTTCCGGGCCAACCTCGGGCCCGACGCCCCGGCACGCTTCGAGGTCGGCGACGGCATGGCGGCGGTCGCCCCCGGCAGCGTCGACCTCGTCCTCAACAACCCGCCCTTCCACAGCCACCAGGCGCTGACCGACGCCACCGCCTGGCGGATGTTCACCGGCGCCCGGCGGGCCCTGCGGCCCGGCGGCGAACTCTGGGTCATCGGCAACCGCCACCTCGGCTACCACGTCAAACTCCGCCGCCTCTTCGGCAACTGCCGCACCGTCGCCGCCGACCCCAAGTTCGTCCTGCTCCGCAGCGTGAAGGGTCACCCCTAGGGCAAGCGGGTGGGGGCAAGCGCCTGGGGGCGCGGGGAACCGCGCAATGCGGGTGCGGCGAGCATCCTGATCGGGGCTGTCCCGGAGCCGCACGGTTCTCCCCCGGCCTTCTTCGGCCGGGAGGTGCCCCCACGCGCCCCTGCGCGTCTCATGCAGGCGTGAACACCAGGGTGGCGTTGTGGCCGCCGAAGCCGAAGGCGTTGGCGAGCGCGGCGCCGACGGCGCCCGTCCGGGGGCCGCCGGTGACGACGTCCAGCTTCACCTCGGGGTCGAGGTCGTCGAGGTTCCGGACGGCCGGCACGATGCCGTCCCGCACCGAGAGCACCGCCGCGATCGCACCCAGCGCCCCCGCCGCGCCGAAGAGGTGCCCGGTCATCGACTTGGTCGCGGTGACGGCGGGGTGGACGCCGATCGCCTCGGTGATCGACTGCGCCTCGGCGAGGTCGCCCTTGGGGGTGGAGGTGGCGTGGGCGTGCACGACGTCCACCGCCAGTGGGGGGAGGTCCGCCGCGGCGAGGGCCCGCCGCATGGCCCGGACCTGGCCCTCCGGGTGGGCCGCGGTGATGTGGTGGGCGTCGGAGGTGACGGCGGCCCCGGCGAGCGTGGCGTACGGGCGGGCCGTGCGGGCGGCGGCGAAGTCGGCCCGTTCCAGGACGACGACGGCCGCGCCCTCGCCGATGACGAACCCGTCGCGTCCGGTGTCGAAGGGCCGGGAGGCGAGCCCGGGGGCGTCGTTGCGGGTGGAGTGCGCCTGGGCCTGGGCGAAGCCGGCCAGGGTGAGCGGGCAGATGCAGGCCTCGGCGCCGCCGGCGACGACCACGTCGGCGCGGCCGAGCCGGATCAGGTCCAGTCCGAGGGCGATCGCCTCCGCGCCGGAGGCGCAGGCGCTGACGGGGGTGTGGGCGCCGCCGCGGGCGCCGAGGTCGATGCTGACCCAGGCCGCCGGTCCGTTGGCCATCAGCATGGGGACGGTGTGCGGCGAGACCCGGCGCACGCCGGATGCCTCCAGCACGTCGTCCTGGCCGAGCATGGTCAGTGCGCCGCCGGTGCCGGTGCCGATCACCACGGCGAGGCGTTCCGGGTCGACCTGGGGGCGTCCGGCGTCGGCCCAGGCCTCGCGGGCGGCGACCAGGGCGACCTGTTCGCAGCGGTCCAGCCGGCGGGCCTGCACCCGGTCGAGCAGTTCGGTCGGCTCGACGGCGAGCCGGCCGGCGATCCGCACCGGCAGTCCGGCCGCCCACTCCTCCTCGATGGCGGTGATCCCGGAGGTCCCCGCCAGCATCGCCGCCCAGGTCGAGGCGGTGTCCCCGCCGAGCGGTGTGGTGGCTCCGAGCCCGGTGACCACCACGTCGGTCCGTGCACTCACTGCTGAACTCCTTTGTGAAACGAACACAACACCGTGCCCGCCGCGGTCGTGTCGCCGGTCGGGCCTGTTCGCCACTCTGCCAAGGAACTGATGCCGCATCGGGCACCGGTCGGCACCGAGTCGGGGCGCAGAAGTTTGTAGGGTCCGGACGGTTGGCGGCGCCGAGGGGCGGGGATCGGGCAGGCTGGTCGTGGGGTGTCCGGAGCTCCTTGCATGAATGTTCCGAGGTGCGTATATTCATGCTTAACCAAGGAGGAACGCCATGGCATTGCGAGTCGCCGTCGCCGGAGCGAGCGGGTACGCGGGCGGTGAGGTGCTGCGCCTGCTGCTCGGCCACCCGGAGATCGAGATCGGGGCGCTGACCGGCGGTTCCAACGCGGGCGCCGTCTTCGGCAGCCTGCAGCCGCACCTGCTGCCGCTGGCCGACCGCGTGCTGGAGCCCACCACCCCCGAGGTGCTGGCCGGGCACGACGTGGTCTTCCTCGGCCTGCCGCACGGCCAGTCCGCCGCCGTCGCCGAGGCGCTCGGCGAGGACGTGCTGGTCGTCGACTGCGGCGCGGACTTCCGACTGAAGGACGCCGCGACCTGGGAGAGGTTCTACGGCTCCCCGCACGCCGGCACCTGGCCGTACGGCCTGCCCGAGCTGCCCGGCCACCGGGCCGCGCTCAAGGGCACCAAGCGGATCGCCGTCCCCGGCTGCTACCCGACGGCCGTCTCGCTCGCGCTCTTCCCCGCCTACGCGGCGAAGCTGGTCGAGCCGGAGGCCGTGGTCGTCGCCGCGTCCGGCACCTCCGGCGCCGGCAAGGCGGTCAAGCCGCACCTGCTCGGCAGCGAGGTGATGGGCTCGATGAGCCCGTACGGCGTCGGCGGCGTGCACCGCCACACCCCGGAGATGGCGCAGAACCTCGGCCCGGTGGCCGGCGAGGAGGTCACCGTCTCCTTCACGCCCACCCTGGCGCCGATGCCCCGCGGCATCCTGGCCACCTGCAGCGCCAAGGCGAAGCCCGGCACCACCGCCGAGTCGCTGCGCGCCGCCTACCGGGAGGCCTTCGCGGGCGAGACCTTCGTCCGCCTGCTGCCCGAGGGCCAGTGGCCGCAGACCAGTTCGGTGTACGGCTCCAACGCGGCCCTCGTCCAGGTCGCGCTGGACGAGCACGCCGGGCGGGTGATCGCCATCAGCGCGATCGACAACCTGGTGAAGGGCACCGCGGGCGGCGCGGTGCAGTCCATGAACATCGCCCTCGGCCTGCCCGAGGAGCTCGGCCTCCCGCTGAACGGAGTCGCACCGTGAGCCAGCCCGTGACCGACCATCAGAACATCGGCGTGACGGCGGCGAAGGGCTTCCGAGCGGCCGGCGTCACGGCCGGCATCAAGGCCTCGGGCACCCCCGACCTCGCCCTGGTCGTCAACGACGGCCCGCAGTTCGCCGCGGCCGGCGTCTTCACCTCCAACCGGGTCAAGGCCGCGCCGGTGCTCTGGTCGGAGCAGGTGCTGAAGACCGGCTCGCTCGCCGCGGTCGTCCTCAACTCCGGCGGCGCCAACGCCTGCACCGGCCCCGAGGGATTCCAGGACACCCACGCCACCGCCGAGAAGGTCGCCGCCGAGCTGAACACCGGCGCGATCGAGGTCGCCGTCTGCTCCACCGGCCTGATCGGCGTGCGGCTGCCGATGGACCTGCTGCTGCCCGGCGTCGAGCAGGCCGTGAAGGCGCTCAGCGAGGACGGCGGTCAGGCCGCCGCGATCGCCATCAAGACCACCGACACCGTGCACAAGACCGCCCAGGTCACCGCCCCGGCCGGCTGGACGGTCGGCGGCATGGCCAAGGGTGCGGGCATGCTCGCCCCGGGCCTCGCCACCATGCTGGTCGTCGTCACCACCGACGCCGCCGTGGAGAGCGCGGACCTGGACGCCGCGCTGCGCGGCGCCACCCGCACCACCTTCGACCGGGTCGACTCCGACGGCTGCATGTCCACCAACGACACCGTGCTGCTGCTCGCCTCCGGAGCCTCCGGCGTCGTGCCGGAGGCGGCCGAGTTCGCCGAGGCCGTCCGCACCGTCTGCGCCGACCTTGCCCGCCAGCTGATCGGCGACGCCGAGGGCGCCTCCAAGGACATCCGGATCGACGTCACCGGCGCCGCCACCGAGGACGAGGCCGTCGACGTCGCCCGCACGATCGCCCGCAACAACCTGCTGAAGTGCGCCATCCACGGCGAGGACCCGAACTGGGGCCGGGTGCTGGCCGCGATCGGCACCACCTCCGCCGCCTTCGAGCCGGACGCGCTCGACGTCGCCATCAACGGCGTCTGGGTCTGCCGCGGCGGCAGCGTCGGCGAGGACCGCGACCTGGTCGACATGGCCGGCCGCGAGGTCGTCATCACCGCGAACCTCAACGCCGGCAGTGCCGCGGCGACGGTGTGGACCAACGACCTCACCGCCGACTACGTGCACGAGAACAGTGCCTACTCGACCTGATCCCGGGGGACAAGAGACCGTGAAGATCGCACCCAAGGGTGAACAGGCCCGCAGCAACGCCGCGCTGCCCAAGGCCCGCACCCTCATCGAAGCGCTCCCGTGGCTGGAGCGCTTCCACGGCAAGACCGTCGTCATCAAGTTCGGCGGCAACGCCATGGTGGACGAGGACCTCAAGGCCGCCTTCGCCCAGGACGTCGTCTTCCTGCGCTATGCCGGCCTGAACCCGGTCGTCGTGCACGGCGGAGGCCCGCAGATCAACGCCCAGCTCGACAAGCTCGGCCTGGAGTCCTCGTTCACCGCGGGCCTGCGGGTCACCACCCCGGAGACCATGGACGTCGTCCGGATGGTGCTCGCCGGGCAGGTCCAGCGCGAGCTGGTCGGCCTGCTCAACGGGCACGGCCCGTTCGCGGTCGGCATGACCGGCGAGGACGCCCACACCATGACGGCCGTCAAGCGGTACGCCGTGGTGGACGGCGAGCAGGTCGACATCGGCCTGGTCGGCGACATCGTCAACATCGAGGCCGGCGCCGTGAAGGCGCTGATCGGCGACGGCCGCATCCCGGTGATCTCCTCGATCGCCCGCGGCGCCGACGGCCACGTCTACAACATCAACGCCGACACCGCCGCGGCCGCGCTCGCGGTCGCGCTCGGCGCGGAGATGCTGGTCGTGCTGACCGACGTCGAGGGCCTCTACAAGGACTGGCCGAACTCCGACGACGTGATCAGCCAGCTCACCGCCTCCGAGCTGGAGGAGATGCTGCCGACCCTGGCGACCGGCATGCTCCCCAAGATGGAGGGCTGCCTGCGGGCCGTCCGCTCCGGCGTGGGCACCGCCCGCGTGCTGGACGGGCGGGTGCAGCACAGCCTGCTGCTGGAGATCTTCACCGACGAGGGCGTCGGCACCATGGTCGTGCCCGACGACGAACCGACCGTACTCGGGGGCCTGGCATGAGCAACAGCGAACTGACCCAGCGGTGGCAGCACGCGCTGATGGACAACTACGGCACCCCGCGGATCCCGCTGGTCCGCGGCGAGGGCGCCAAGGTCTGGGACGCCGACGGCAACGAGTACCTCGACCTCGTCGGCGGCATCGCCGTCAACGCGCTGGGCACCGCCCACCCGGCCGTCGTGGAGGCGGTCACCCGGCAGATCACCACCCTCGGCCACGTCTCCAACCTCTTCATGGCCGAACCGACCGTGAAGCTCGCGGAGAAGCTGCTGGAGCTGTTCGGCCGCCCCGGCCGGGTGTTCTTCTGCAACTCCGGCGCCGAGGCCAACGAGGCCGCCTTCAAGATCAGCCGGCTGACCGGCCGCACCCACCTGGTCTCGATGCAGGGCGCCTTCCACGGCCGGACGATGGGCGCCCTCGCGCTCACCGCCCAGCCCGCCAAGCAGGAGCCCTTCCGGCCGCTGCCCGGCGACGTCACCCACGTGCCGTTCGGCGACGTCGAGGCGCTGCGGGCCGCCGTCACCACCGAGACCGCCGCCGTCTTCCTGGAGCCGATCCAGGGCGAGAACGGCGCGATCCCGCTGCCCGACGGCTACCTGCGGGCCGCCCGGGAGATCACCCGCGCCACCGGCACCCTGCTCGTCCTCGACGAGATCCAGACCGGCGTCGGCCGCACCGGCCACTGGTTCGCCCACCAGGCGTACGAGGGCGTCGAACCGGACGTCGTCACCCTCGCCAAGGGCCTCGGCGGCGGCCTGCCGATCGGTGCCGTGGTCGCCTTCGGCGACACCGCCGACCTGCTCCACCCGGGCCAGCACGGCACCACCTTCGGCGGCAATCCGGTGGTCGCCGCGGCCGGCCTCGCCGTCCTGGAGACCGTGGAGTCCGAGGGCCTGCTGGAGCACGTCCGCAAGATCGGCGACAAGCTGCGGCACGGCATCGAGGCGATCGGCGACCCGCTGGTCGACCACGTCCGCGGAGCCGGGCTGCTGCTCGGCATCGTGCTGACCGAGCCGGTCTCCGCCAAGGTGCAGGCCGCCGCGCAGCAGGCCGGTTTCCTGGTGAACGCCGCCGTGCCGGACGCCGTCCGGCTGGTGCCGCCGCTCGTGCTGACCGAACAGGAGGCGGACTCCTTCCTCGCGGCGCTGCCGGGCATCCTCCGGACGGTGCGCGGGGAAGCCCCCGACGCGAACAGCTGAGCGGAGTCCGGGAGAATCGTCACATGACCGCACCCCAGTCCGACCAGCCCGCCTCCGGGGCGACGCCGCAGGTCCCGCAGACCCGCACCGCGCGCCACCGGCGGATCGTGGACCTGTTGACCCGTCAGCCCGTCCGCTCGCAGAGCCAGCTCGCCAAGCTGCTCGCCGACGACGGACTGGTCGTCACCCAGGCCACCCTGTCGCGGGATCTGGACGAGCTGGGCGCGGTGAAGATCCGCAACCGGGACGGCGCACTGATCTACGCCGTGCCCGCCGAGGGCGGGGACCGCACCCCGCGCGCGCCGATGGGGGAGTCCGCCAGCGAGGCCAGGATGGCCCGGCTGGCGGGCGAACTCATGGTCTCCGCGACGGCCTCCGGCAACCTGGTCGTGCTGCGCACCCCGCCGGGCGCCGCGCAGTTCCTCGCCTCGGCGATCGACGCCGCCGAGACCTACGAGATCATCGGCACCATCGCGGGCGACGACACGGTGCTGCTGATCAGCCGCGACCCGTCAGGCGGCCAGGCGCTGGCCGACCACCTGATGCAGCTGGCACAGGCCAAGGCGCAGTAGCGCTCCGGTTGAACGCACACCACCCCGGCGACCGGCGAGGTCGCCGGGGTGGTGTGCGTTCCGGCGTGGGACCGGCCGGCACGCGGGGGGCGTCGCGGCGCCACGGCCGTCGCCCTACGCCGGCATCAGCCGCTGGCGCGGCGGGCGCCCCTTCTCCCGCCCCGTGTGCCGGTCGGTCCACATTCGTGTCCGGCGCAGCGCCGGGACGGTCGTTGACCCTGCCCCGGGGCGGGCCTACCTTGGCCGCGAGCCAGGCCCGGGCCGGGCCGCGTTTTGAAATCCATACGCGGTAGTGCATACTTATGCCTAACGCCGTATGGGACTCGCCCCGCTGTGAGCTCCGCCCCGTTCGTACCGTCTGTGAAGGAGAAAGCCGTGACCGAGCGCGTCGTACTCGCCTACTCGGGCGGTCTGGACACGTCCGTCTGCATCGGCTGGATCGCCGAGGAGACCGGCGCCGAGGTCATCGCCGTCGCCGTCGACGTCGGCCAGGGCGGCGAGGACCTGGACGTCATCCGCCAGCGCGCGCTGGACTGCGGCGCCGTCGAGGCCGAGGTCGCGGACGCCCGCACCGAGTTCGCCGACGAGTACTGCCTGCCGGCCCTCAAGGCCAACGCCCTCTACCAGGGCCAGTACCCGCTGGTGTCGGCCCTCTCCCGGCCGGTGATCGTCAAGCACCTGGTCGCCGCCGCGCAGAAGCACGGCGCCACCACCGTCGCCCACGGCTGCACCGGCAAGGGCAACGACCAGGTCCGCTTCGAGGTCGGCATCAACTCGCTGGCGCCGAACCTCAAGTGCATCGCCCCGGTCCGCGACTACGCGATGACCCGCGACAAGGCGATCGCCTTCGCCGAGGCCAAGGGCCTGCCGATCGCGACCACCAAGAAGTCGCCGTACTCGATCGACCAGAACGTCTTCGGCCGCGCCGTCGAGACGGGCTTCCTCGAGGACATCTGGAACGCCCCGATCGAGGACGTCTACGAGTACACCCAGAACCCGGCCACCGCGCGCGAGGCCGACGAGGTCGTCATCACCTTCGAGGCCGGCGTGCCGGTCGCGATCGACGGCCGCAAGGTCACCGTGCTGCAGGCGATCGAGGAGCTGAACAAGCGGGCCGGCGCCCAGGGCATCGGCCGCCTCGACATGGTCGAGGACCGCCTCGTCGGCATCAAGTCCCGCGAGATCTACGAGGCCCCCGGCGCGATCGCCCTGATCACCGCCCACCAGGCCCTGGAGAACGTCACCGTCGAGCGCGAGCTGGCCCGCTACAAGCGGCAGGTCGAGCAGCGCTGGGCCGAGCTGGTCTACGACGGCCTCTGGTTCTCCCCGCTGAAGCGCGCCCTGGACGGCTTCGTCAACGAGGCCAACCAGAGCGTCTCCGGCGACATCCGGATGGTGCTGCACGGCGGCCGCGCGGTGGTCAACGGCCGCAAGTCGGACCAGTCGCTGTACGACTTCAACCTCGCCACCTACGACACCGGCGACACCTTCGACCAGTCGATGTCCAAGGGCTTCATCGAGATCTTCGGCATGTCCTCGAAGATCGCCGCCCGCCGCGACCTCGCCTGATCCCGAACGGCCAACCGGGCCCCGGCCGCTCTCCCCGCGGCCGGGGCCCGCCCCCATCACCTGTAAGGAGCCCACGCGATGACCGCCGACCAGAACGCCGCCGGCAGCAATCCTGAGCTGCGCCTCTGGGGCGCGCGCTTCGCCGACGGCCCCTCCGAGGCGCTGGCCAGGCTCTCCGCCTCGGTCCACTTCGACTGGCGTCTCGCGCCCTACGACATCGCCGGCTCCAAGGCGCACGCCCGGGTGCTGCACACCGCGGGCCTGCTGAGCGCGGACGAGCTCGACGCGATGCTGGCCGGGCTGGACACCCTGCTGGCCGACGTCGAGTCCGGCGCCTTCACCGGCACCGTCGCCGACGAGGACGTGCACACCGCCCTGGAGCGCGGCCTGCTGGAGCGCCTCGGCCCCGACCTCGGCGGCAAGCTGCGGGCCGGCCGCTCCCGCAACGACCAGATCGCCACGCTGTTCCGGATGTACCTCCGGGACCACGCCAAGACCATCGGCGGCCTGGTGCTCGACCTCCAGCACGCCCTGGTCGGCCTCGCCGAGGCCCACCCCGACACCGCGATGCCGGGCCGCACCCACCTCCAGCACGCCCAGCCGGTGCTCTTCGCCCACCACGTCCTCGCGCACGTGCAGGCCCTCGGCCGGGACGCCGAGCGGCTGCGCCAGTGGGACGCCCGCACCGCCGTCTCCCCGTACGGCTCCGGCGCGCTGGCCGGCTCCTCGCTCGGCCTCGACCCGCAGGCGGTCGCCGCCGACCTCGGCTTCGAGCGGGGTTCGGTCGGCAACTCCATCGACGGCACCGCCTCGCGGGACTTCGTCGCCGAGTTCGCCTTCGTCACCGCCATGATCGGGATCAACCTCTCGCGGATCGCCGAGGAGGTGATCATCTGGAACACCAAGGAGTTCGGCTTCATCACGCTGCACGACGCCTTCTCCACGGGCTCCTCGATCATGCCGCAGAAGAAGAACCCGGACATCGCCGAGCTCGCCCGCGGCAAGTCCGGCCGCCTGATCGGCAACCTCACCGGCCTGCTCGCCACCCTCAAGGCGCTGCCGCTCGCGTACAACCGCGACCTGCAGGAGGACAAGGAGCCGGTCTTCGACTCCTGCGACACCCTGGAGGTCCTGCTGCCGGCCTTCACCGGCATGATGGCCACCCTGACCGTCCACCGCGAGCGGCTGGAGGAGCTGGCCCCGGCCGGCTTCTCGCTCGCCACCGACGTCGCCGAGTGGCTGGTCAAGCAGGGCGTGCCGTTCCGGGTCGCGCACGAGGTCGCCGGAGCCTGCGTCAAGACCTGCGAGCAGCAGGGCATCGAGCTGGGGGACCTGACGGACGCCCAGTTCGCGGAGATCTCCGAGCACCGACGCCGCCGGCGACCCGCCGACCCTCGCCGCCACCCGGCTGGTCGCCGCCCAGCAGGGCTTCACCGTGCGCCCG
>NZ_JBEYFP010000117.1:0-13599 GCF_040634455.1 Kitasatospora sp. NPDC007106 | reverse complement strand
CCCCGGCCGCTCCGGCGCCGCGGACCGAGCGCTCCGCCGCGCTCTCCGCGGCCCGCTTCGGCGCGTTCCGCAAGGCCCTGCAAGGGGCCGAGTCCCCCGACGCCCACTCGAAGGACGATGCCCGATGAGCAGCAGCACCGACCGCGACCTCGACTGGCTGCTGGAGAACCTGCTGACGGTCACCCCCGGTGCCCGGCACGCCCTGGTGCTCTCCGCCGACGGCCTCAAGCTCTGCCACACCGCCGGCCTCGGCACCGACCAGGCCGACCAGCTCGCCGCGATCGCCTCCGGCATGCAGAGCCTCGCCCACGGCGCCTCCATCGAGTTCGGGAACGCGGCCGGCGGCGTCCGCCAGTCGATGACCGAGTTCCACGGCGGCATCCTGTGCATCGTCGCCGCCGGCGAGGGGGCCCACCTCGCGGTCGTCACCGACGACGACGCCGACGTCGGCGTCGTCGGGCACAACATGCACGGGCTGATCGAGCAGATCGGGGTGTTCCTGAGCGCCCCGCCGCGCGAGATCGAGGCCGGGGTGTGACGCGGCCGCTCGCCGGCCGGGACGAGGACCCGGACCGGCTCTACACGGTGACCCGCGGCCGCAGCCGGCCGCCCGAGCACGCCTTCGACCTGGTCACCCTGATCGTCACCGAGCAGGAGCCGATGCCCGGCATGCAGTCCGAGCATGCCCGCATCCTCGCGCTGTGCGCCACCCCGACGGCCGTGGTCGAGCTCGCCGCCGAACTCGCCCTGCCGGTCAGCGTGGTGAAGATCCTGCTGGGTGACCTGCTGGAGGCCGGCCGGATCACCGCCCGCCACCCCAGGTTCGCCCCGTCCAAGGCACGCCTGCCCGACCTCGACACGCTGAAGCAGGTACTGCATGGTCTCCAACAGCTCTGACACCCTCGCTGCGGCCGGCCGGGCCCCGCTCAGCAGCACCGCCGCCAACGGGCTGAAGATCGTCGTGGTGGGCGGCTTCGGCGTCGGCAAGACCACCCTGGTCGGCTCGGTGAGCGAGATCCGCCCGCTCAACACCGAGGAGACGATGACCAGCGCCGGCGAGGGCGTGGACGACCTCACCGGGGTGCAGGGCAAGCGGTCGACCACCGTCGCCTTCGACTTCGGCCGGATCACCCTCGGCGCCGAGAACGTGCTCTACCTCTTCGGCGCCCCTGGCCAGGAACGCTTCTGGTTCCTCTGGGACCGGCTGTTCAGCGGCGCCCTCGGCGCCGTGGTGCTGGTCGACACCCGCCGCCTCGAGGAGTCCTGGTACGCCATCGACCGCCTCGAACACCACGGCACGCCCTTCGTGGTCGTCCGCAACAACTTCGGGCCGCCCGAGCACACCCTCGCCGAGGTCAGGGCCGCCCTCGACCTCGCCGACCACGTCCCGTTGGTGGAGTGCGACGCACGGGACCGCGAGTCGAGCAAGCAGGTGCTGATCGAACTCGTCCGCCACCTGCACCGCATGGCCGAGGCCGAGGCCTCCGGAGAGGACACGCCGTGACCGAGCCCGTCACCACCCCGCCGCCCGGCTGCCCGGCCCACGCCGACGCCGCCCCGCTGTACGGGCCCCGCTTCCAGACCGACCCCGGCGCGCTCTACCAGGAGCTGCGCGACCGCCACGGCCCGGTCGCGCCCGTCGAACTCGCCGGCGGCGTCCCCGCCTGGCTGGTCATCGGCTACCGCGAACTCCAGCTGGTCACCGGCCAGCCCAAGGTCTTCGGCCGGGACTCCACCCGCTGGAACCAGTGGCCGGACATCCCCGAGGACTGGCCGCTCAAGCCGATGATGGCGCCCGTCCCCTCGATCCTCTACGCCGAGGGGGCCGAGCACCAGCGCCGCTCCTCCGCCGTCACCGACGCCCTCGCCGCCGTCGACCCGTACGAACTGCGCATCCACGCCGAGGAGATCGCCGACCGGCTGATCGACGGCTTCGCCGGCCGCGGCGAGGCCGACCTGGTCGCCGACTACGCCCACCGGATGCCGCTGCTGGTGCTCTGCCGGCTGTTCGGCCTCGACGAGGACGAGGCCCCCGTCCTGATCCGCGGCCTGCTCGCGATGCTCGACGGCGGCGCCGACGCCCAGGAGGGCGCCCAGCAGCTGCTCGCCGTCATGCTCGGACTCGTCCACCGGCGCCGCGAGATCCCCGCCTCCGACGTCACCTCGCGGCTGCTCGCCCACGAGGCCGGGCTCAACGACGAAGAGGTCATGCGGGACCTGCGGGTGCTGCTGATCGCCGGTCACCAGCCGCTCGCCTACTGGATCTCCAACGCGCTGCGGCTGATGCTCACCGACGAGCGCTTCGCCGCCTCCCTCTCCGGCGGCCGCCGCTCGATCGGCCAGGCGCTCGGCGAGGCCCTCTGGGAGGACACCCCCACCCAGATCTTCGCCGGCCGCTGGGCGACCCGCGACGTCCACCTCGGCGGCCAGCGGATCGCCAAGGGCGACATGGTGCTGCTCGGCTTCGCCGGCGCCAACGCCGACCCGACGGTCCGCCAGGACTCGGGCCGCCCCGCCGAGGGCAACCGCGCCTACCTGAGCTTCTCCGCCGGCGACCACGGCTGCCCCTACCCGGCCCGCGAGGCCGCCGAGGTGATCGCCAACACCGCGATCGAGGTGCTGCTCGACCGGCTGCCGGACCTGCGCCTCGCGGTGTCCGAGAGCGCCCTGGTGTGGCGCCCCTCGGCCTGGGTGCGCGGACTGATGGCGCTGCCGGTGGCCTTCACCCCCGGCTACGTGGCGGAGTGACGAGACCCGAGGAGGGGCAGGGATGACCGAACTGACCGCAGGGGCCGCAGTGACGGCAGCGGAGCCGGCGACCGGGGCGGACGGGACGACCGGAGCGGCCGCGCCGACCGCCGACGCGCCGTTCGTGATGGACCCGCTGGCCCGTGACAACGCCGCCGAGGGCGCCCTGCTGCGCGCCGCCGGCCCGGTGGTCCCGGTCGAGCTGATGGGCGTCCGCGGCTGGGCGGTCACCCGGCACGCCGAGGCCCGCAAACTGCTCACCGACGCCCGGCTGGTCAAGGACGCGGCGCACTGGGCGGCGTTCCGGAAGGGCGAGGTGCCGAAGACCTGGCCGCTGATCGGCCTGGCCGTGCCCGGCCCCTCGATGGTCACCACCGACGGCGCCGCGCACCGCCGGCTGCGGGCGATCGTGGCCCAGGCCTTCACCCCCCGCCGCGTCGAACTCATGAAGCCCCGCATCGAGGAGCTCACCGCCGAACTGCTCGACCGGCTCGCCGCGGCCGGGCCGGTGGTCGACCTGAAGACGGCCTTCGCCTTCCCGCTGCCGATGTCGGTGATCGGCTGGCTGCTCGGCGTGCCCGAGCACGACCACGCCTACATCCGCGAGCTGTACGAGCGGTTCTTCTCCAGCACCACCGCACCGGCCGACGTGCCGGCCACCATCGCCGCGCTGAACGCCTTCGTCGCGGACCTGGTGGCGCTGCGCCGCGCCGAGCCCGGGGACGACCTGATCAGCGCCCTGCTGACGGCCGACGTCGAGGGCGGACCGCTGACCGACGCCGAGGCCTCGGCGACCCTGCGCGTGATCATCGCGGCCGGCCACGAGACCACCGTCAACCTGATCACCAACGCGGTCCGCGCCCTGCTCACCCATCCGGACCAGCTCGCGCTCGCCCGTTCGGGCGAGGTCGGCTGGCCGGCGGTGGTCGAGGAGTCGCTCCGCTGGACCCCTCCGACCAGCAACTTCCTGTTCCGCTTCGCCACCGCCGACATCGAGGCCGGCGGCACGGTGATCCCCGCCGGGGACGCCGTCCTGATCTCCTACAACGCCATCGGCCGCGACCCCGCGCAGCACGGCATCACCGCGGAGGTCTTCGACATCACCCGTGACGCCGGGCGGCACCTCTCGTTCGGTCACGGGCCGCACGTCTGCCCGGGTTCGCCGCTGGCCCGTCTGGAGGCCGCGGTGGCGCTGCCCGCCCTCTTCGAACGCTTCCCCGGCCTCGCCCTCGCGGTGCCCGAGGAGGAGCTGCGGCCGAACCCCACCATGGTGGTCAACAGTCTGCGCGAGCTGCCCGTCCGGCTCTGACCGGGCCCGGAACGGTGCTGGAGGGCCGGTGCGGAACCGGCCCTCCAGCACGGCCCGATCACGACCGGGACACCGGCCGATGAAGGTCGAACGCGCACCTTGGCGTGGGGTAACCGGTGAGTTAACGTCTTCAAGCCAGCGATACTGCTGGGTACAGCTCGATCAACCGGTACAGCGCAGACTTGTAGTCCCACGCCGGCATCTCGGGGTGCCCTGGCCAGGAGGAGCGCATTGTCCACCACCACGATCGCCTGTGAGGCCCGCCGATGACCACACTCCTGCGGCGGCGTCTGCTCGCCGTTCCCGCCGTGTTCGCCCTGGCCCTCGCCGCGGCGTGCTCGAACAGTTCCTCGAAGGACGGCGGCGGCACGTCGGCGGCACCCACGCTCACCGGTGACTGTGCCAAGTACCAGGCCTACGCGGGCCACTCCGGCACCAAGGTGACGATGTTCGCCTCGATCCTCAGCCCGGAGTCGGACTCGCTGGAGAAGTCCTGGGCGGAGTTCAGTTCTTGTACGGGTATCAAGATCTCGTACGAGGGCTCCAACGACTTCGAGTCGCAGCTGCCGGTGCGCGTGAGCGGCGGAAACGCCCCGGACTTCGCGATCATCCCGCAGCCCGGCCTGCTCGCGCAGATGGTCAAGACCGGAAAGGTCGTGAAGCCGCCGGCGCAGACCGTCGCCAACGAGGACAAGTGGAGCCCGGTCTGGAAGACCTACGGCTCCGTCAACGGCACCTTCTACGCGGCGCCGATGAGCGCCAACATGAAGTCGCTGGTGTGGTACTCGCCGAAGGCCTTCAAGCAGGCCGGCTACGAGGTCCCGAAGACCTGGGCCGACCTCATGGGCCTCAGCAACAGGATCGCCACCTCGGGCGGCGCCAAGCCGTGGTGCGGCGGCATCGCCTCCGGCACCGCGACCGGCTGGCCGGCCACCGACTGGGTCGAGGAGGCCGTCCTCGGCAGCTACGGCGGCGACGTCTACGACCAGTGGGTCAGCCACAAGATCAAGTTCAGTGACGAGAAGATCACCGGCGCCATGAAGACGGTGGCCGACTGGATGCAGAACCCGGCCTGGGTCAACGGCGGCATCGGCGACGTGAAGTCGATCGCCACGACCACGTTCCAGGACGCGGGCGCGCCGATCCTCTCCAACAAGTGCTACATGCTGCAGCAGGCCTCGTTCTACCGGGCGCAGTGGCCCAAGGGCACCAACATCGGCCCGGACGGCGACATCTTCGCCTTCCACCTGCCGGCCGTGAACCCGGCGGTCAGCAGCCCGGTCGAGGGCGGCGGCGAGTTCCTGGCCGCGTTCTCCAGCCGGCCCGAGGTGCAGGCGGTGCAGAACTACCTGTCGACCAGCGACTGGGCGAGCAGCCGGGTCAAGGTCGCCTCCGGCTGGGTCTCCGCCAACCAGGGCGTGGACAAGAGCCTCTACACCGACCCGATCGACAAGCTCTCCGCCGAGGCGCTCACCGACCCGGCCGCCACGTTCCGCTTCGACGCCTCCGACCTGATGCCGGCGGCCATCGGCTCCGGCCAGATGTGGAAGTCGTTCACGGCGTGGTTCGCCGAGGGGCAGTCCATCCAGAAGGTGGCGGCCGACATCGACGCGGCCTGGCCGCAGTAACGCCGGCCGCCTCCGGGCAGCGCGGGTCCCACCCGCCCGCGCTGCCCCTCCCCATGTCCGAGGAAGGACCCTCCGCATGCCCACGGCCACCGCCGTGCACCTCGCCGACTCGGCGTGGACGGATGCGACGATCAAGTTCACCAACACCGTCGGAGCCGTCGCCGGCTTCCTCGGCGTGCTGCTGCTGATCTTCTTCGCGGCAGGCCGGGCGACCGGGCGGTTCTCCCGCCCGCTGGCCGTCCTGGTGATGGTCGGACCGGCGATCCTGCTGCTGCTGGTCGGCCTGGTGATCCCGCTGGTCCGCACCGTCTACCTGAGCTTCTACAACGACGACTCCACCAAGGCGGTCGGCGGCAGCAACTACGGCTGGGCGCTCACCACCGAGTCCATCCACCAGGTGCTGTGGAACACCCTGCAGTGGCTGGTCGTCGCCCCGCTGGTGGCGACCGGCACCGGCCTGGTGCTGGCCCTGCTGGTGGACCGGCTGCGCGGGCAGGCGGTCTACAAGTCGCTGCTGTTCATGCCGATGGCGATCTCCCTGGTCGGCGCGTCGATCATCTGGAAGTTCGTCTACGAGGACCGCGACCCCTCCCAGCCGCAGATCGGCCTGCTCAGCCAGCTCGCGATCAGCCTCGGCTGGGACGACCCGCCGAACTGGATCCTCTCCCACCCGCTGAACAACTACCTGCTGATGATCGTCATGATCTGGGTGCAGACCGGCTTCGCGATGGTGGTGCTCTCCGCGGCGATCAAGGCCATCCCGGACGAGATCACCGAGGCCGCCCGCCTCGACGGCGCCCGCGGCTTCCAGCTCTTCCGGCACGTCACGGTGCCGATGATCCGCACCACGCTGATCGTCGTGCTGACCACCGTCATGATCACCACGCTGAAGGCCTTCGACATCGTCCGCACCATGACGGGCGGCAACTTCGGCACCCAGGTGCTCGCCAACGAGATGTACTCGCAGTCCTTCGTGCAGTTCAACGTCGGCCGCGGCAGTGCGCTCGCAGTGATCCTCTTCCTGGCCGTGATCCCGCTGGTGGCCTACAACATCGTCCAGCTGCGCAAGGAGCGTGAGCACCGATGAGCGAGCAGCTCGCCCCGGCCCCGCAGTCGGGGGCGGAGGACCGCGTGCCCCCGGTGAAGGCCGTCCGGCGGGTGTTCAGCAGCCCGCTGGCCTCGCTGCTCATGGTCGTGGTCACCGTGCTCTGGACGATCCCCACGATCGGCCTGCTGGTCACCTCGCTCCGCCCCGAGGAGGACGTCTCCGACAGCGGCTGGTGGACGGTCTTCGGCGACCCGAACCTCACCCTGGAGAACTACCACACGGTGCTCTTCGAGGGCGGGTTCGGCGTCAGCGGCGGCCTGATGCCGTACATGGTCAACTCGCTGGCGATCAGCATCCCGGCGACGGTCTTCCCGCTGGTGCTGGCCGCGATGGCGGCGTACGGGCTGGCCTGGGTGAAGTTCCGGGGCAGCGACGTGGTCTTCTTCGCGATCTTCGCGCTGCAGGTGGTGCCGCTGCAGATGGCGCTCATCCCGCTGCTCCAGCTGTTCTCCGGCGGCGCGCACATCGGCTCGGTCACGGTGATCCCGGCCTTCGACCTCAGCGGCACCTACGCCCCGGTCTGGCTGGCGCACACCATGTTCGCGATGCCGCTGGCGATCTTCCTGCTGCACAACTTCATCGCCCAGCTGCCGCGCGACCTGATGGAGGCGGCGGTGGTCGACGGGGCCACCCACTTCAAGATCTTCCGATCGATCGTGCTGCCGCTGTGCGCGCCGGCGCTGGCCTCCTTCGCGATCTTCCAGTTCCTCTGGGTCTGGAACGACCTGCTGGTGGCGCTCACCTTCGCCGGCGGCACCCCCGAGGTCGCCCCGATGACCGTCCGGCTGGCCCAGCTGAGCGGCTCCTTCGGCGGCCGCTGGGAACTGCTCACGGCCGGCGCCTTCCTGTCGCTGATCATCCCGCTGATCGTCTTCTTCGCGCTGCAGCGGTACTTCGTCCGCGGCCTGCTGGCGGGCTCGGTCAAGGGCTGAGCCGGCCCCGCTCCGGCCCCGCGCCCCTGCTCCGGCGACGCCCCCGTGCCCCGTGCGCGGGGGCGTCGCGCGTCCGACTCCTGACGGCCCGTGACATGGACCGGGAATGTGGGGATTTCGAGGACGCGCCACCCGCACAGCCGGTACACCGGTAGCGGCGATTCCGCCGCCGATCCGGTTGTCCGACAAGTGGGGGATGGCGTGAGGTTCAGAAGACGTCTGGCGTGCCTGGTGGCCGCCGTGCTGGCAGGAGCTGTCCTGGCCGCCGCACCGGCCGGGGCGGCGGGCACCGCGACCCTCGGCAACACCGCGGTCGGCTCGGCCACCGACTCGGGCGACTCCAACTACATGAACACCTCGCGCTTCGTCACCGGGTCCAACGGCGGTGCGCTGAACGGCATCAGCGTGCACGTCGGGGCGGTCGGCGCCGCACCGAACAACCAGTACCAGGTCGCGGTCTACGCCGACGCGGCGGGCAAACCGGGCGCCCTGGTCGCCTCCAGCGCCTCCGGCACGCTCACCGCCAACGCCTGGAACACCCTGCCGCTGACCGGCACCCTCGCCTCCAACACCGCCTACTGGCTGGCCTACAACAGCAACGGGTCGAGCGCCGCCGTCAACAACCTGCACTACAGCAGCGGCGGAACGAGCGGCTACTCCACCGGCGGCGCCCCGTTCGGCACCTGGCCGACCGCCTTCGGCGCGAGCAGCACCATGAGCGCCACCTTCTCGATCTACGCCACGTACACCCCCGACGGCGGCGGCACCACCCCGCCCGGCAACGGACCGGGCGCCGAGGGCCCGATCCTGCTGGTCGGCAACGCGGCCAACCCGTACACCGCCTACTACACCGAGATCCTCAAGGCCGAGGGCCTCAACTACTACAAGCAGACCGACCTGTCGGCGGTCACCGCGGCGACGCTCGCGAACTACGACGTGGTGCTGCTCGGCGAGAGCGCGCTCACCCCCGCCCAGGTCTCCATGTTCACCACCTGGACCAACGGTGGCGGACGGCTCGTCGCGATGCGCCCCGACAGGCAGCTCGCCGGCCTGCTCGGCCTCACCGCCACCACCGGCACCCTCGCCGACGCCTACCTGAAGATCGACACCTCGGCCGCCCCCGGCGCCGGCCTCACCGCCGACACCATGGGCTTCCACGGCACCGCCGACCGGTGGACGCTGAACGGCGCCACCGCCGTCGCCACCCTCTACGACGACGCGACCACGGCGAGCGGCAACCCCGCCGTCACCCTGCGCACCGTCGGCAGCGGCCGGGCCGCCGCCTTCACCTTCGACCTCGCCAAGTCCGTGGTGCAGACCCGCCAGGGCAACATCGCCTGGGCCGGCCAGCAGCGCGACTCCACCGACGGCTACGAGGCCAGCGAGATGTTCTTCGGCACCAACGGCCAGCCGAACTGGAACGACCTCGACAAGGCCCTGATCCCGATCGCCGACGAGCAGCAGCGGCTGCTCACCAACCTGATCACCCTGATGGACTCGGCGAAGAAGCCGCTGCCGCGGTTCTGGTACTTCCCACGGGACGTCAAGGCGGTCGTCGTGATGAGCGGCGACGACCACGGCATCGGCGGCACCGTCGGCCGCTGGGACAGTTACACCTCCCAGTCCCCGGCCGGCTGCTCGGTCGCCGACTGGGAGTGCGTGCGCGGCTCGTCGTACATCTACACCAACGACCCGATGACGCCCGCCCAGGCGCAGTCCTACACCGACGAGGGCTTCGAGGTCGGCGTGCACGTCACCACCAACTGCAAGCCCTGGGGCACCACGGCCAACCTGCAGCAGCTCTACAGCGACCAGTTGGGCGTCTGGAAGGCCAAGTACGGCTCGCTGCCGAACCCGTCGAGCAGCCGCACGCACTGCGTGGAGTGGGACGACTGGGCCACCCAGGCCAAGACCAAGCTGGCCAACGGCATCCGGCTCGACATGGATTACTACTACTACCCGTCCGCCTTCGTGCAGGACCGGCCCGGCTACTTCAACGGCACCGGCATGATCATGAAGTTCGCCGACACCGACGGCAGCGTCATCGACGAGTACCAGGCCACCACCCAGCTCACCGACGAGTCCGGCCAGTCCTACCCGTCCACCGTCACCACCCTGCTCGACGGCGCGTACGGCGCCAAGGGCTACTACGCGGCGATCGGCGCCAACATCCACACCGACTTCGCGGCCTCCAGCGCCTCGGACGCGGTGATCGCGGCGGCCAAGGCCCGCGGCGTGCCGGTGGTCTCCGGCCGGCAGATGCTGACCTGGCTGGACGGCCGCAACGGCTCCGCCTTCTCCAAGCTCGCCTGGAGCGGCAACTCGCTGACCTTCGACATCACCGGCGGCGCCCGCGGCCTGCGCGCCATGGTGCCGGTGAACTCCGCCTCCGGCACCCTCACCGGGATCTCCAAGCAGGGCCAGGCCGTGCCCTACCGGATCGAGACGATCAAGGGAACGGCGTACGCCTTCTTCGACGGCGCGGTCGGCTCCTACACCGCGACCTACGGGCAGGACACCACCGCGCCCACCGTCACCGGCACCGCGCCCGCCAACGGCGCCACCGGGGTGGCGGCCGGCACCGCGGTGAAGTTCTCCTTCAGCGAGCCGCTCGACCTGGCGACGGTCACCGGCTCGGCGCTCACCCTGAGGACCACCACCGGCGGCACCCCGGTCACCGGCACCGTCACCTACGACGCGGCCACCAGCACCGCCGCCTTCACCCCGGGCACCGACCTGGCGCTGACGACCGGTTACACCGCCACCGTGCAGGGCGTGAAGGACCTGGCGGGCAACACCCTCGCCGGGCCGGTGACCGCCGCCTTCACCACCGCCGGGCTGCCGCCCAAGACCATCGGGTCCAGCACGGTCGGCACGCTGGTCGACGACACCGACTCCAACCACCTCAACGGCTCCAAGGTGACCACCGGTTCGACGGCCGTCGCCCTCACCTCGCTCAGCGTGCACGTCGGCGGGGTCAGCGCGGCGCCCAACAACCAGTACCAGCTGGCCGTCTACACCGACAACGCCGGCTCGCCCGGCACCCTCGTGGTCTCCACCGCCTCCGGCACCCTGACGCCCAACGCCTGGAACTCGCTGCCGGTGACCACCACCCTCGCGCCCAACACCAGCTACTGGTTCGTCTACAACAGCAACGGGACGAGCTCGACGGTGAACAACATGCACTACTCGACCGGCGCGGCCGGCTCCGGGGCCTACAGCAACACGGTGGTGCCCTTCGGTACCTGGCCCACCGCCTTCGGAACCGCCGTCAAGGACAGCCTCGTCTACTCGCTGTACGGCGCGTACTGACGATCCGTCTGATCTGGCCGATCTGGCCGGTCCGTCAGCTCCGGCCTGCAGGTCGGACCGCGGGCCGGACCGCCCGCCCCGCTGCGGGGCGTTTGTGTCACAACTCTGCGACACAAGCGCCCCGCAGTACTTTTGAACCTGTTCAGAACTGTCCTCCGCGCCCTAGAGTCGCGGTCACCCGCCGCGGGGCCGCACGTCGGCCGCCGCGTGTCCCGTGACGCTTGAGGGGGACTCATGTCGACACCGTCAGACAGCACACCGCCGTCCACACCTGCCACTCCGTCCACACCTGCCACTCCGTCCGCGTCGTCCGAGCCGACCGCGTCTCGCGAGTCGTCCGGGGCGTCCAAGGCTTCCTCGGGTGCGGCTGAACCTGGTGCCGCTGCGCCCGGTGCCGCTGGGGCGGCCGCAGCCGTTCCCGGTGCCGGAGTGCCGGGAGCACGGACGGAGCCCGACAGCGGGCGCGTCGGTCCGGTCGCGGACGGGACGACCGGGGAGACCGGTGCGGGCGGTGCGGGCGGCGCGGGCGGCGCGGGCGGGACAGGTGGGACGGGCGGTGCGGACGGGGGAGTGGAAGCCGGCCGTGTCGCCGCCGAGTTCCGCAAGGGGGCCGCGGAGCCCGGTCAGGCCACGGCCGCCGGTCCGGCGTCTCGCCCGGCGCCTCGTCCGGCGCCGGGTCCCGGTGGCGGTGGGACGCCCGCCGGAACGGGGAGCGGGCCGCGGCCGGGTGCGGGACCGGGAGCAGGCCCTGGCGTGCGCCCCGGTGCAGGCCCCGCGTACGGCGTTCGTCCGGGGACCGGCCCCGGCGTGTGGCTGCCGCCCGCCCCGCCGCCGGACCCGCTGTGGATCACCGCGACCGCGCCGACCCGACCCGCCCTGCCGGGGTTCGGGGTACTGGGGGCCGGCCTCGCCTCCGGTCTGCTCGCCGCGGCCCTGCTGACCGACGGCCTCGGCGTCAACGTGCTGCTCTGGGCGCTGGTCGGTACGGTCGCCGCGGGGCTCGCCGCCTCGGCCGCCGGCCGCAAGGTCCGGCCGTGGACGGTGGTGTGGACGGTCACCGCCCTGGTGCTGCTGCTCGTCCCGGCCCTGGTGGAGGCCTCCTGGCCGGTCGTCCTGGCGCTGCTCGCCGCCGCGGGCGCCGGATCGCTCGCCCTGCACGGCGGCAAGCGCTGGCCCGGCGTGCTGCTGGGCGCGTTCGGCATGTGGCCGCACCTGATTCCCGGCCTCGCCTGGGGTCTGCTCTCGCTGCGCAACCGCCAGTACCCGGCCCGCGCCCGGGTGGTGGCCGTGGTCAAGGCGGCGGCCGTCTCGCTGGCGCTGCTGGTGGTCTTCGGCGCACTGTTCGCCAGTGCCGACGCCGCGGTCGCCGAACTCCTCGGCGACCTCGTGCCGAGCATCGACACCGAGAACCTGCCGATGCAGGTCCTGCTCTTCGTGGTCGGTCTGCTCGTCGCCCTGGCGGCCGCGCACACGGCGGCCGGGCCGCGCCGCTTCGACCGCTTCCCGGTGAAGCCGGGCCGCGAGCGCGGCCGGCTGGAGTGGGCGGTGCCGCTGGTGGCCCTCAACCTGCTCTTCGGCGTCTTCGTCGCCGTCCAGGCCGTGGTGTTCGTCGGCGGCTACGAGTCGGTCATGAGCAAGCCCGGGATGATCCCGGCCGATTACGCCCGGCAGGGCTTCTGGCAGCTGCTGATCGTCACCCTGCTGGTGCTGGCCCTGCTGGCCCTGGCGGGCCGCTGGGCGCCGCGCTCCACCCCGCGGGACCGGGTGATGGCCAAGACGCTGCTCGCGCTGCTCTGCGGCCAGACGCTGGTCGTGGTCGCCTCGGCGCTGTACCGGATGCAGCGGTACGTGGACAACTTCGGCCTGACCCGGCTGCGGATCTCGGTGGCCACGGTCGAGATCTGGCTGGGCGTGGTGCTGCTGCTGGTGCTCGTCGGCGGGATCCTCGCCTCCGCCAAGTGGCTGCCGCGGGCGGTCGTGCTGAGCGCCGCCGCCGCCACCGCGGTCTTCGGCCTGATCAGCCCGGACGCGATGATCGCCGAGCAGAACGTCCACCGCTTCGAGCAGACCGGCCGGATCGACGTCGGCTACCTCCGCGACCTCTCCGCGGACGCCGTGCCCGCCCTGGACCGGCTCCCGGAGGACCAGCGCGCCTGCGCCCTGCAGAAGATCGCGAGGGACCTCGACGACGACCGGCTGCCCTGGTACGCCACCAGCCTGGCCGAGGCCAGGGCCCGCGAGATCCTGAAGGATCGTTCGGTGCCGCTCATCGGACGCGACGCCTGCAGCCGGGCCGGTGTCCGCCTGGGCGACCCGTACTACGGCGGTGACTACGACTACTGACACCCACTGATGCCTGCATGCGTCTGCTGACGCCTGCTCATGCGTGCCGGTGTCGCCCGTACTCGGGGCCGGTCCGGCTCCGGGGGGTCGCGGTCGAGTCGTGAGGACCGGTGTGTGGTGGCGGGCCTGCCGGGGCCCGCCACCACGCGGTGCGTCAGAGCGCCACGCCGGCAGGTGGGGAGAGCGTCGTGTGGGGGAAGAGTGGTGTGGGTTAGGTGT
>NZ_JBEYFP010000116.1:0-13633 GCF_040634455.1 Kitasatospora sp. NPDC007106 | reverse complement strand
GTCGCGCAGCCGCCAGTCGCGGCGGCCGGGCGGGCGCGGGCCGGTGGCCTTGCCCCAGCCGGCGAGGTGCAGCAGCCAGGTGGTGAGGGCGGCGGCCGGCAGCAGTGCCAGGCCCGCCCACAGGACGGCGGTGGAGCCCGCCGCGAACGCCGTGCCGGCCACCGCGGTGCCGGCGACGGCGAGCAGGGAGCCCGTCCAGCCGGCGACGGTGTGCCCCATGTCGTGGTCGCCGTGTGCGCTCATGTCTCCTCGTACGGTGTGATGGTGCCGTCGGCGCAGGCCCGCGCCCGGCAGAACTTTTATCTCACGAGCTAAGTAGCTTAGATGCTAAGGAGACTGTCCGTGGAAGGCAAGCCGCGCCCGGCTGCGACCCCCGAGCAGGCCCTGCAGGCGATGGACCGGATGATCGCCCTCGCCCACTTCGGGCAGCAGGACATCGCGGCGCGACTCGGCCTCAACACCACCGACCTGACCTGCATCGGCTTCCTCATCGAGGCCGATCTGGCGGGCGAGTCGCTGGCCGCCGGCGACCTCGCCGAGCGGGCCAACCTCACCACCGGCGCCGTCACCGGGGTGCTCAACCGCCTGGAGAAGGCCGGCTACGCGCGCCGCACGCCCGACCCGGACGACCGCCGCAAGGTCCGGATCGCGATGGACCCTTCGGCCCAGCAGCGGATCATGGAGGCCTACGGGCCGTTCTACCTGCGGCTCGGCGCCCTCTTCGCCGACTACGGCGCGGAGGAGGTCGCCGTGCTGGCCGACTGGTTCACCCGGGCCCGGGCGCTGATGCAGGAGTCGCTGGACGAGATCCGCGCCGAACTCTGACGCCCCGCCGGGCGGATGCGTTGCCGTAAATCGGTGGCGCCCCGCGCGGACTCTCTTCTACGGTGTACAAGTCTTGTACACCGTAGAAGAGGGAGTGGAGCCGGCTGTGACCGATCCCCAGCGCCGCCCGGACCGATGGGTGATCCTCGCGGTCATCTGTCTGGCACAACTCGTCGTGATCCTCGACAACACCATCCTCAACGTCGCCGTGCCCTCCCTCACCGAGGAACTCGGCGCCACCACCTCCCAGACCCAGTGGGTCATCGGCGCCTACTCGCTCGCCCAGGCGGGCCTGCTGATCGCCGCCGGCGGCCTCGCCGACCGGTACGGCCGCAAGAAGGTCCAGATGATCGGCCTCGGCCTGTTCGGCGCCGGATCGCTCGCCGCGGCGCTCGCCGGCGACCCCGGCCAGTTGATCGCAGCCCGCGCCGGCATGGGCGTCGGCGGCAGCCTGCTGCTCGCCACCAGCCTCGCCATCGTCGTCCGCACCTTCGACGCCGACGAGCAGCCCAAGGCGATCGCCGCCTGGACAGCCGTCGCCTCGCTCGGCGTCGCCCTCGGCCCGGTCATCGGCGGCCTGCTGCTGAACCACTTCTGGTGGGGCTCCACCTTCCTGGTCAACCTGCCGGTCGCCGCCCTCGGCCTGATCGCCGTCGGCCGGCTGGTGCCCGAGTCCAAGGACCCGCGCGGCGACCGCCCCGACCTGCTCGGCGCCGTGCTCTCCACGGCCGGCCTCACCGGCCTCGTCTACGCCGTCATCCAGGGCCCCGGCTACGGCTGGACGGCGCCCCGCACCCTGCTCGCCGGCGGCCTCGGTGCGCTCTTCCTGCTGGCCTTCGGCCTCTGGGAGCGCCGGATCGAACACCCGCTGCTCGACCTCGCGTTCTTCCGCAACGCGCGCTTCCGCGGTGCCGTCTCCGGCGGCGTCCTGGTCAGCTTCGGCATGGGCGGCTCGCTCTTCCTGCTCACCCAGCACCTGCAGTTCGTGCTCCACTACGGGCCGCTCGACGCCGGCCTGCGCACCGCCCCGATGGCCCTCACCGTCGTCGCGCTCAACCTCACCGGCACCGGCATGCGGCTCACCGCACGGCTCTCGCCGCCCGCCGCCATCGCCACCGGCCTCTCGCTGCTGGCCGGCGGACTCGCCGCGATCGCCCTCTTCGGCCGCGGCGGCTCCTACCCGGGCATCCTGCTCGGCCTGGTGATGATGGGCGCCGGCGTCGCCTGCGCCCAGCCCGCCATGGCCGGCGCGGTGATGACCTCCATCCCGCCGGAGAAGGCCGGCGTCGGCTCCGGCCTGATGGGCACCCTCGGCGAACTCGGCAACTCGCTCGGCGTGGCCGTCCTCGGCGCCGTCCTCGCCGCGAACTTCGCCGCCGCACTGCCCGCCGGGCTGCCCGACTCCGCCGCCCGCTCGCTGCCCGACGCCCTCGCCGCCGGCGGCGCCTCCGCCGCCGGCACGATCCGGTCGGCCTTCGCCGACAGCCTCACCGCAGGACAGCTGATCGGCGCCGCCGCGGTGCTGGCCGGCGGCCTGGTCGCCGCCTGGCTGCTCGGCCGGGCCGCCGACGCGCCGCCCGCCGCGTCCACCCCCGCCGAGCCGGTGGCCCAGGCGGGCTGATCCGGCCCTACGATCGCTGCACGGCCGCAGCACCGGCGGCCGTGCAGCGAGCACGAAGGACGAGCATGGCGGACAAGCCCCGCGACCCGGCCGTCAGCATCTGGGTGGCGCCGCCCCGCGAGCGGCGCCGCGGCAGCGCGCCCGCCGGCCTCAGCCGCGAGCGGATCGTGCGCACCGCCGTCGCCCTGCTGGACGCCGACGGCGTCCAGGCCTTCAGCATGCGCAAACTCGCCGCCGCCCTGGACGTCACCCCCATGTCGGTCTACTGGTACGTCGACAACAAGGACGAACTCCTCGAACTCGCCCTCGACGAGGCCTTCGGCGACATGCGGATCCCGCCGCTCGGCGACGGCGACGACTGGCGGGCCCACCTCAGGCTGCTCGCCCACGAGTACCGCCGCTGCCTGCACGAACACCCCTGGGCCGCCCGACTCGCCGGCCAGTTCCTCGCCCTGGGCCCCAACGCGCTCTTCTTCTCCACCAGCGCGATCGGCGCGATCCGCCGCACCGGGCTCACCGGCGAGCGGCTCGGCGGCGCCCTCGGCCTGGTGCTGCAGTTCGTCTACGGCTTCGCGCTCGCCGAGTCGCAGTGGCAGGAGCGGGTCCGGGCCTCCGGCCTCCACGAGGACGAACTCAACCGCGTCGTCCGCGGCGTCGCCGAGCGGGCCGACGCGCGCTTCCTCGACAACGCCGACCTGCTGCCGCCCACCGAGGACGGCGGCCTGCGCGCCTCCCGCGACAGCCAGTTCGAGGCCGGGCTGGACATCGCCCTGGCCGGCATCGACGCCACCGTCGCCGCGCAGCGCTGAGCGCGGCCGGCGGCCGGCGGCCGGTGGTCAGCTGGGCGGTGCCGGGTGCGGCTCGCGGTGCACGGTGCCGGACAGCAGCGGCGCCTCGTGCCGCTCCGGACGGTGGCTCTCCCGGTCCTCGACGAGGTGGCGCGGCGCGGACCCGCCGGAGCCGGCCAGCGGCACCAGCCGCCGGGCCACGAGATGGCCGACCCAGTGCCGCCCGCACTGCGGACAGGGAACCCCGCCGTCCGGCGTGTAGGGGGACGCCGCGCCGATCCCGTCGCGGGAGAAGTACTCCCAGTCGGTGCCGTCGTCGTCGCGGTAGTGCTGGACGTCGTAGTCCACGGACCAGTGGTGCCAGCATTGTCCGCAGGTGAATTCGACCCGCTCCACGGCCAGTTCGGTGATCATCGCGTCTACCTCCCTGCCTCGGCCCTTGACAAGCCCTTTATCCAGAATTATCCCGGTTTCAGGGGCTGCGGATACCGTCCGGAGGGAGTCCGGTCCATGGCGCACTCGGCAGGCGACGGAGAGGGCCCGAACTCCGGGCCCGACGAGGACCTGCGCCGCCTCAAGGCCGAGTACGACAACTACCGCCGCCGCGTCCACCGCGACCGCCTCGCCGTCCGCGAGATCGCCGTCTCCAACGTGCTCGCCCGGCTACTGCCCGTGCTCGACGCCCTCGACCGGGCCCGCGCCGCCGGCGAGGTCGTCGACGGCTTCGGCGCCGTCGCCGACCTGCTGGAGAGCGAGCTCGGCGCCCTCGGCCTGCAGTCCTTCGGCGAACCCGGCGAAGCCTTCGACCCCGTGCTGCACCTCGCCGTCGGCTACACCCGGTCCGCCGTGGTCACCGGACCGATCTGCATCGAGGTCGTCCGCGCCGGCTACCGCGTCGGCGGCCAGATGCTGCGCCCCGCCGAGGTCGTCGTCGCCGAACCGCCGTCCGGCCCTGACTGAGCACGGGCGGCCGGGCACACCGGCGCTCAGGGCAGCCCGAGCTCCCCGCGCACCGGCTGCGGGACGCTCCGGAGGACCGACACCGGGACGTCCCGGTACTCCGACCTGTCGACCGTGCGGGGCGACCAGGCGCCGTCGGGCCCCTCCGTGACCACGTGGAACGCCACCGACGGGTGCGGCACGCCGCCGGGGGTGAGGACGATCCAGACGCGGTCCCGGGCCTCCTCCCACCGGAAGGACGGACTGTCGGCGAAGGTGCCGTACTCCGCGGTGTCGCGCCACACCACCGCCCCGAGCGTCCCCTCGCCGGTCGACGAGGGCGACGGTGTGTAGGAGCTGATCACCGCCCGGCGGCGGGTGCCGCCGGGATCGCTCCTCGACCCGGTCTCCTCCACCAGGAGGGCGAACCGGTCCGTCGGTGACCGCACCCAGTACGACGGGCTCGCCTCGCTGCCCGTGTGGATCCGGTTGCCGTGGGTCGGCCCGCCGTCGGACGGCGCGGGAGCCGCGGTGTGCCGTGCCCCGGGCGTGCAGCCGGCGAGGAGCAGCGCCGCGGCGAGGGCCGCGGCGAGGCGGGCGGGTACGGCCCGGTTCCGTGGCTGCACGGTTCCCTCCCTGAGCGCTGGTTCCCGGGCGGCCTTCCGGCGACCGGTCCGGGACAGCCTCCGGCAGCGCCGGCGGCTCGTCAACGGCGATTTTGCGGGCCGGGCGGGCTCAGCCCTCCGCCAGCCGGCGCAGCGGGTCGGCGGTGAGGCCGAAGCGGTGCTTCAGGGCGCGGCGGGCGGCGTGCAGGCCGGCCATGCCGTGGACGCCGGGGCCGGGCGGGGTGGAGGAGGAGCAGAGGTAGACGCCGTCGAGAGGGGTGGCGTACGGGTCGATGGCGGGGACGGGGCGGAAGGCGGTCTGCCACAGCGACATCGCACCGCCGCCGATGTCGCCGCCGACGTGGTTGGCGTTGTGCAGCTGCTGGTCGGCGGCGGTGGTGGCCGACCGGGCGAGGACGAGGTCGCGGAAGCCGGGGGCGAAGCGCTCGACCTGCCGTTCCACGGCCTCGCCGACGTCCACCGTCGAGCCGTGCGGCACGTGGGCGTAGCTGTACAGGGTCTGCATCCCGGCGGGCGCCCGGCCCGGGTCGACGACCCCCGGCTGCACCGCCAGCACGTACGGCCGTGCCGCGTGGCGGCCCGCGGCGACCTCGCGTTCGACGGCGACGGTCTCCTCGCGGGTGCCGGACAGGTGCAGGGTGCCCGCCTCGGCGCAGGCCGGGTCGGCCCACGGCACCGGGCCGGCCAGCGCGAAGTCGACCTTGCAGACGGCCGAGCCGTACCGGAAGGCGCGCAGCCGCCGGGCGTACCCCTCGGGCAGCGCGGGCCCCACCAGGTGGAGCAGGCCGGCGGGCGTGAGGTCGAGCAGGACGGCCCGGGCGGGCGGGAGTTCGGCGAGCGATCCGACCCGGTGGCCGGTGACGATCCGGCCGCCGCGGCGGACCAGTTCGGCGGCCATGGCATCGGCGATCGCCTGGCTGCCGCCGCGCGGCACCGGCCAGCCGACGGCGTGCCCCAGGGCGGCCAGCAGCAGGCCGGCGCCGGCCGGGGCCAGGGCGCGCGGCGGGGCGACGGCGTGCGCGGCGACGCCGGCGAGCATCGCCCGGGCGGCCGGGTCGCGGAACCGCGCACCCCAGGCCGGGGTGCCGAACTCGGCGACCCGCAGGCCCAGTCGAATCGCCGTCAGCGGATCGGCGGGCAGTCGACGCTGGTCGGAGAGCGCGGCGTCGACCGTGCCCTGCCAGCGGTCCACCAGCGGGCCGAACAGGGCCCGCCAGGCGCGGCCGTCGCGGCCGAGCCGTTCGGCGGTGCGGTCCAGGTCGCGGTAGGCGATCCCGGCCGGGGCGCCGTCCAGCGGCTGCGCGTACGGCGCCGGGGGCTGCAGCAGGTCGACCCGGTCGGCGAGGCCGAAGGCGCGGAAGAACGGCGAGGCAAGGGCCATCGGGTGGGCGACCGAGCAGAGGTCGTGCCGGAAGCCGGGCAGGGTGGTCTCGGCGGTGCGCATGCCGCCGCCCGCGGTGTCGGCGGCCTCGTAGACGACGGTCTCCAGGCCGGCCGCGGCGAGCAGCAGCGCGGCGGCGAGCCCGTTCGGCCCGGAGCCGACCACCACCGCGTCGACCCGGCCGCCCCCGCCGCCGCCCCGGCCGCCGTCCGCCGTGCTGCCGGAAGCCCGCCCTGCCACCGCGCCCACGCTCCTCGTACCCGCCCGTTGACGATCCGTCCGTCCGCACTCTCGCACACCCGGGCGGCGGCCCCGCGCACCCCCGGGCGGTCGGGGGTGCGCGCCGGGCGGTGCGGCGTCAGCCGCGGCGGGGCTCCCAGCGGAACAGCCTGCGGCCCAGGACGGCCGCGGCGGCGACCCAGGCGGCGATCATCAGCAGTGAGGGGGCGGCGTGCGCCCAGCCGTGCAGCAGGTCGAGCCGCTCCAGTGGGGCGCCCGCCCAGGTCTCGTGGCCGAAACCGCGGCCGAACCAGGCCGTCCGCAGGGTCTCCACGACCGGGGCGAGCGGCAGCACGTGCGCGGCGGGCTGCAGCCAGTCGGGCATCGAGGCCAGCGGGGCGACCACGCCGCTGCCGAACATGCAGAGCAGCAGCACCGGCGTGGCCACCATCGGCGCCGCCTCCGCGCTGGGGGTCACCCCGGAGAGCGCCACGGCGAGCACCGCGAAGAGCAGGTAGCCGCCGACCACGGTGAGCAGGAAGAGCAGCGGGTCGGCGGGCAGCTCCGCCCCGAACCAGCCGACCGAGACCGCGCCCAGCACCAGCACCTGCAGCAGCACCACGGCGCCGCCCGCGCCGATCTGACCGGCGAAGATCGCCGTCGGCGGGACCTCGGTGCCGCGCAGCCGCTTGAGGACGAGGTCGTCGCGGCGGGCGACCACCCCGTTCAGCAGGTTGATGAACGAGGTCACCAGGGCCAGGCCGATGAAGCCGACGGTGGTGTAGCCGGCCGCGTTCACCCCGGCGATCTCCTTGCCGCGCAGCGGGGCCGCGACCACCAGGTTGAGCAGCACCGGCAGCAGGAAGCCGATGAAGGTGGAGCGCCGGTTGCGCCAGAACACCCGCCAGGAGAGCAGGAACTGGCCGCGGGCGTAGCCCGGCCAGCCGCGCGGTGCGGCCGCCACCGGGGCGGCTTCGGAGCGGCGGGCGGCGAGTGCGCCCGCCGTGTCGGTGGTGGTCATCGTGCACCTGCCCCTTCGTGCGCCGCGTCGGTGCCGCGGCCGTCGTGCGCCAGTTCCAGGAAGACGTCCTCCAGGGAGGCGGGCCGCACCTCGATGCCGTCCAGCTCCACCGACCACTCGGCCGCCCAGGCGTGCAGCGCGGCCAGCGCCGGGGCGGTGCGGGCCGCCGTGTACACCGCGACGCCGTCCGTGACGCTCGCCGACCCGCCCGTCACCTGCGGCAGTTGGGCCTCGCTGACGCCCTTCGGCAGCGGGAAGGTGATCCTGGTGCCGTGCCCGGAGAGCACCTCCTCCACCGTGCCGACCGCGGCCAGCCGGCCCTTGTCCATGATGGCCACCCGGTCGGCCAACTGCTGGGCCTCCTCCAGGTAGTGGGTGGTGAGCAGCACGGTGGTGCCGGAGGCCTGAAGCTCCTTGACGATCCGCCAGGTGGTGCGGCGGGCCTCCGGGTCCATGCCGGTGGTGGGTTCGTCCAGGAAGAGCAGGTCGGGGGCGTTCAGCACGGCCAGGGTGAGGTCCAGCCGGCGCCGTTCGCCGCCGGACAGCTGGGCGACCCGGGTGCCCGCCCGCTCGGTGAGGCCGACCTGGGCCAGCACCTCGGCGGTCGGCCGCGGCCCGGTGAGGAAGCCCCGCCAGGAGTCGACCGTCTCCGCGACGGTCAACTCCTTGAAGAAGCCGCCCTCCTGGAGCATCACGCCGGTGCGCCGGCGGACCTCGGGGCCCTGCGCGTACGGGTCCAGGCCGAACACCCGGACCGTGCCGGAGCTCGGCGGGCCGTAGCCCTCCAGCACCTCCAGCGTGGTCGTCTTGCCGGCGCCGTTGGTGCCGAGCAGGGCGAAGAGTTCTCCGCGGGCGACGGTGAAGGACACACCGCGCACCGCCTCGTAATCGCCGTAGCGGCGGTGCAGGTCCCGCACCTCCACGGCTGCCGTCCCGGGAATTCCGGAGCTGATGGTGGATGTCATGGAATACAGCGTGAGGGGTGGTGGGCGGTCAAGGCAAGAGTCAACATATGCGCAGGTCAGAAGGGGTTCAAAATGTCATGCAAGAGGGTGTGTCATTTTCCACGGGTGAATTCCTGACATCCCTTACTGTCGTACTCCTGTGCCCCGGGTGCATATTTTTCTCGTCGCCGAGAGCGAGCCGGAGAAAAGGCCGGCGGACGAAGGCGGAGAACGGTGACCGGGCCCCGGCCGGGGAGCGGCGCCGACCATCGGAGGGAGACCACCATGGCCGAGAACGAGATCACCGAGAACGAGCAGTTCGACATCGAGGTCGAGGAGCTCGACACCGTCAACGGTGGCATCAGCGTCAGCTCGCTGGCCTGCGCCGCCTGCCCGGTCTCCAGCTTCAGCTCCGTGTCCAACTCGGTCGCCGAGACCGCCGCGGAGTAACGGGTCCTGTGCCGCGGTGGGCCCGCCTCGCGGGTTCCACCGCGGCACCCTGTTTCCGCCCCCAACTCAGCACCCCCACCGACCCAGTTGAGGAGAGCCGGGCATGGACAGCCTCCGGCACGAGCTGACGCGGTTCATCCAACAGCCCGCCGCGCAGCAGGACCCACCCGCGCTCTACCGCCGGTTGCTCGCCGAGGCGCCGGTCCTCGACCTCGGCCGGGTGCACGTCGTGTCCGGCTACGAGGAGATCGTCACCGTCCTCATGCACCCCGGCACCGCCGTCGACCCGACCGCCGTCGGCCTGCCCCGGGCCGGCGCCACCGCGCTCTCCCGGGTGGTCGACCGGATGCTGCCGATGCGCGACGGCGCCGACCACACCCGGCTCAAGCGGCTCGCCACCACCGCCTTCAGCGCCCGCCGGCTGGAGCAGATGCGGGAGCGCATCGAGAGCACCGTCGAGCGGATGCTCGAACCCCTGCTCGCCGCGGGCTCGTTCGACGTCGTCGCCGACCTGTCCGTGCCGCTGCCGGTCGCCGTCTCCTGCGCGATCCTCGACATCCCCGACACCGAGCAGGAGCGCGTCACCGGCTGGGCCCGCCTGGTCGCCCGCTCGCTGCTCGACGACTTCGACGGCACCGAGGGCGCCGCCCGCATCGCCGAACTCGACGCGGAGTTCGAGGAGTTCCGCAGCTACGTGGAGGAACTCTGCGCGGCCCGCGCGGCCCGGCCCGGCGACGACCTGATCAGCCGGCTCGCCGTTGCCCGCGGCGAGGGCCGGCTCGACGACCGGGACCTGCTGGCCTTCGTCGTCATGCTGCTGGCCAACGGCCTGGAGACACTCACCTCGGGACTCTCCTTCGCCGTCTGGCAGTTGCTGCACACCCCCGGCCTCGCCGAGCGGCTGCGCGAGCGGCCCGCCGACGCCGCCGCCGTCTTCGACGAGGCCCAGCGGCTCGGCAGCCCCGTCCGGGCCAGCGCCCGCGCCCTCACCCGCGAGGTGGAGGTCGCCGGCACCGTCATCCCGACCGGACGGGTCGTCCTGCTGCTGTACGCCGCCGCCAACCGGGACCCGCGGCGTTTCGCCGACCCCGACCGCTTCGACCCGGACCGGGCCGAACTGCGCCACCTGGCCTTCGGCCACGGTCCGCACCACTGCCTCGGCGCCCCGCTCTCCCTGATGGCGGGAGCCGCCGTCCTGCGGGGCCTCGCCGCAGCCGGCGAACACCGCGCCCTGAGCACCCCGCTCACCACCCGGACGGCCCCCTGGAGCACCCAGTTCGTCTTCGGCGGCCTGCGCGAACTCCCGCTGCACTGCCCGCCCCGACCGGTCCTCACGGAGGTGGGGCAGGCATGAGCGGCACCGCCACCAGGAAGCGCACCCGACGCGGCGGCACGACCGCCGCACCGGCCCCGACGCCCACCGTCGCGGGGGAGCCGGCCCCGACGTCGACGCCACCGCCCGAGGCCGCACCGCCCGAGGCCGCACCGCCCGGCGCGGTGAGCACGGCCGCGGCGCCCACCGTGACCACCGTGACCGCGGTGCCCACCGCGCCCACCGCCACCGCGGCGGCCGCCGGGCGGGCCGCCGCCGTCCTCGAACCCGGGCTGGACCAGCCGGTGCGGCTGGTCGGCGCGCGGCTGTCGGCCGCCGCGGCGGCGCTGCTGCTCGCGGTCGGCGCCGGGACGGCCTGGGTGGTGTTCGGCACGCTGCCGCACACCGTGGCCCTGCCCGCGGTGGTGGCCCACGGAACCGCCCCGGCGACCGTCCGGGCCGAGCAGGCGGGCACGGTCGTCCGGCTGCTGGTGTCGCCCGGTGAGCGGGTGGCGGCCGGGCAGGCCGTGGCCGTGCTGCGCGGCGCCGACGGGCGGCAGGCCGAGCTGCGGGCCGACCGGGCGGGCACGGTCTCCGAGCTGGCGGCCGCCCCCGGCGGGCTGCTGGCCCCCGGCACTCCCGTCCTCACCCTCGACCCGTTCGGACTCCCGTTGACCGTCCGGCTGTTCGCCACCGACCCGACGCGGGCCGCGGAGCTGCGGCCGGGCCGGACGGTGCTCGTCCCCGTCCCCGGTGGGGCACCCGTCCGGGCCGTGATCACCGCCGTCGACCCGCTGCCCGCCCGCGCCGACTCGCTGGACGGCACCCTGCCCGTCGCGCTGCCGGGCCTGCCCGCCGGCGCGGCCCCGGTCTGGACGGCGTACGCCGAACTCCCGCCCGCAGTGCAGCAGTCGGCGGCCGCGCTGCCCGGCCCGCTGCCGGTCACCGTGAACCTCGACCTCGGCGCCCGCCACCCGTACCAGGCCGTGCTCGGCAAGGGGGTCGCGCGATGAGCCTCGACGTCCGGGAGAGTCCGGCCGCGGCCGCCGACACGTCCCGTCCGGCCGCCGCGCAGGAGGAGCCCGCGAGGGCTCCGCGGGTGCGCAGGCCGCGCCGCTACCTGCGCACCCCGGTCGTGCCGCAGATGGAGGAGCAGGACTGCGGCGCCGCCTGCCTGGCCGTGGTGCTCGGCGCCTTCGGCCGGCGGGTGACCCTGCAGGAGGCGTCCCGGTCCTGCGGGGTGAGCCGGGACGGGGTGAGCGCCGCCGCGGTGGCCCGCGCCGCCGGCCGGTACGGGCTGATCGCCCGCGGCCGCCGGGTGGTGCGCGCCGAGGGCCGGCTGCTCGGCCTGGAGAAGGTGCCGGTGCCGTCGATGGTGCTGGTCACCGGCCCGCACTTCGCCGTCTTCGAGGGCGTCCGGCGCGGCCGCGTGCACATCAACGACCCCTCGCTGGGCACCTACTCGGCCTCACCCGGGGAGTTCTGGGAGTCCTTCGCCGGGATCGCGGTCGGCTTCGAGCCGGGCCCGGACTTCGAGCGCGGCGGCCGCCGCTTCCCGCTGCTGCACGCCCTGGCCGGCCGGATGCGGCCGTTCGCGGGCCCGCTGCTGCTCGCCGTGCTGCTGGCGGTGCTGCTGGCGGTGCCGGGGGTCGCGGCGGCGTTCCTGCTGCGCGCCTACCTCGCCTCGGTGACCCTGGCCGGCACCGCCTCCTGGGCGCTGCCGCTGACCCTGACGGCGGCCGGCGTCGCCGTGACGGTGCTGCTCGGCACCTGGCTGCAGCAGAGCCTGGTCAACCGGGTGCTGGAGGCGATGGCGGCCCGCGGCTCGTCCGGCTTCCTCTGGCGGATGCTGCGACTGCCGGGCTCGTTCTTCCACCGGCGGCAGCTCGGCGGTCTGGTGACCCGGGTGCAGATGAACGACGGCCTGGCCGCGCTGCTCTCGTACCGGGCCGCGGGCGCCGCCGCCTCCGCCGCCGGGGCCGCCGTCCACCTGGGTGCGCTGGCCTGGCTGGAACCCCGGCTCGTGGCCGTGCCGGTCGCCGTCGCGGTGCTGGACGTACTGGCGCTGCGGGTGGCCGACCGGCGCCGCGGCGGCCTGGTGCACCGGCTGCACGCCGAGCAGTACAAGCGCGACGGCGTCGCCTTCGCCGGGGTGTCGGCGATCGAGACGGTCAAGGCCGAGGGCGCCGAGGACTCCTTCTTCCGCTCCTGGGCGGGCTGGCAGGCCCGGGCGATGGAGACCGGTCAGAAGGTCACGGCCGCGGTGATCGTGCCGCTGTCGCTGCCGGGTGCGCTCAACTCGGCCGCCACCGCGACCGTGGTGGTGGCCGGTACCGCGCTGCTGCTCGGCGGCTCGCTCACCCTGGGCACCCTGGTGGCCTTCCTGCTGCTGCTCAACGGCTTCCTCCTGCCGGTCGGCCAACTGGTCGGCACCGGATCGGAGTTCACCGTCGCCCGGGCGCAGAACGCGCTGCTGGAGGACGTGGAGACCACCGAGCCGGACCCCTTCCTCGTCCCCGTCCTCGACGCTCCCGCCGAACCCGCCCGGCTGACCGGCGAGTTGGAGCTGCAGGACGTCTCCTTCGGCTACGACCCCAACCGCCCGCCGGCGATCTCCGGCATCTCGCTGCGGATCCGCCCGGGGGAGTGGGTCGCCGTGGTCGGCACCAGCGGCAGCGGCAAGTCCACCGTGGCCCGGCTCGCCGCCGGGGTGCTCCGGCCCTGGAGCGGCCGGGTGCTGCTCGACGGCCGCCCCCGCGACGACTGGCACCGGTCCGTGGTGACCTCCCAGGTCGCCTACGTGGAGCAGCAGTTGCGACTCTTCGAGGGCACCGTCCGGGAGAACCTCACGCTCTGGGACCCGGCCCTGCCCGAGGACGCCCTGCACCGGGCGCTCGCCGACGCCGAGGCCGCCGAGCTGGTGCGCCGCCGCGGCGGCCCGGACGGCGCCCGGATCGAGGAGGACGCCCGCAACCTCTCCGGCGGCGAGCGCCAGCGCCTGGAACTCGCCCGGGCGCTCGCCCTGGAACCGGCCCTGCTGGTCCTGGACGAGGCCACCTCGGCGCTCGACGCGCACACCGAGGCCGCCGTCAACGCGCACCTTCGCCGCCGCGGCACGAGCTGCCTGGTGCTCGCCCACCGGCTGAGCACCGTGCAGGCCGCCGACCGGGTCGTGGTGATCGCGGACGGCCGGATCGTCCAGCAGGGCACCCCGGCCGAACTCGCCGCCGTCCCGGGCCCGTACCGCACCCTGCTGGCCGACACCGCGCGCGCCGGCACCCCGCTCGCCGACCGGGCGACCGGCACCCAGGAGACCGCATGACCACCGCCACCACCCCGGCGGCCCCCGCAACGGCGGGCCCGGCCGCTACCGCCGCCGCCAACCGGGCGGCGCTGGCCGCCGCCCTCGGCGAGCTGCACACCGCGGGCCCGTCGGCCGCCGCGCCGCCGCCCGCCGCCACCGACCCGGCCGACCGGGCCCGGGCCGTCCTCGACGCGCTCGGCCTC
>NZ_JBEYFP010000115.1:0-13770 GCF_040634455.1 Kitasatospora sp. NPDC007106 | reverse complement strand
TCGGCGGTCAGCCCTCGGCGGGCGCCCCGGCCGCCTCGGCCGTCGGGGCGGGGGCGCGGCCGCCGACGAGCTTGGTGCCGAGCCGGTCGAGGCCGACCACGACGACCGCGAGGACGACGAACTCGACGGTCAGCTGGCCGATCTGGCCGGCCACCCAGCCGTAGCCGTCGGTGGTGGGGTCGAGGAAGAAGTAGGGGTACTTCAGCGGGAAGGACGGGAAGAGGATCGCCCGGGCCTCGGTGACCAGCGCGTAGCCGAGCGGGAAGGCCAGCCAGAGCGGGATGTCCTTCCAGCGGGAGGCGTTGCGGGGCTTCAGCAGCAGCCAGTCGGCGACGACCATCAGCGGCGTCGTGTAGTGCAGGAAGAAGCTGGACCAGTGCTGCAGCCGGTCGGGGCCGGAGACCAGGCCGGGCAGCGGGCTCTCGCCGTGCTGGAGCAGGATGTGCGAGACCAGGCCGGTGATCACGATGTACAGCGTGGCGGCGCCGCGCAGCCGGGGCGCGGGCGCGTCGACGGTGTTGCGCTTGACCATCCAGTACACGGCGGAGATGAAGTAGCCGAGCACGATGACGTTGCTCTCGAGGGTGAAGTACACCAGCGAGCTGTTGCTGAGGACCAGCCCCAGGCCGGCCGAGAGCACGATGGCCAGCCGCCACCAGAGGGCGGGCTTGGTCCGGACTGTCATGGGTTCACCAGTTCTCGTCGGAGTGCGGACGCGGCCCGACGCCGGACGGATGGGTCGGAGGCAGGCCGGTCGCCGCACTCTACCCGCCGGTAGGGAAGCTGTGGAAGCTGCCTGCCGGCGTCCCCGCACGGCGGTTGTCCTGCGGAGATGCGGAGCGGGCCGGCGCCCGAGGGGGAGCCGGCCCGCCGTTCGTGCGGGGATCAGGCGGTGGTGCAGACCGTCCCGTTCAGGGTGAACGAGGCGGGCACCGGGTTGCTCGTGCCCCAACTGCCGTTGAAGCCGAACCCGTAGGACGCGCCGGGGGCGAGGCTGGTCGCCCAGGACGGGTTGGCCGCGGTCACGGCCGATCCGGACTGGGTGAACACCGCGCTCCAGCCCTGGGTGACCTGCTGGCCGGCACCGAACTGCCAGCCGACCTGCCACGGGCCGATCGCCGAGGTGCCCTTGTTGGTCACGGTGACGTCGGCGGTGAAGCCGCCCGTCCACTGGTTGGCGATCCGGTACGCGACGGTGCAGCCGCCCGGCAGCGGCGAGGAGCTGGGCGGGGCGGACGGCGAGGGCGAGGCCGACGAGGACGGGGAGCCGGAGCCGGAACCGGAACCGGACGGCGACGGGCTGGCCGTGGAGCCGCCGAAGGCCGCGGCCACCGCCGCCCAGGCGGGCTTGGCCTGCAGGTTCTCGTCGTACAGGGTGGCCGCGCCGTAGCCGGAGAAGACGCCCGGCACCCAGGAGTCGGCGTCGTCCAGGCCCCAGACGGTCACGCCGACGCAGCGGGCGACGGCCCGGCAGGCGGTGATCACCTTGCGGTAGTCCTCGGCCTGCGAGGCGAGGGTGGTGGCGTTGGACGGCGTCTGCATCCGGACGTCCAGCTCGGTGATCGCGACGTCCACGCCCAGGTCGGCGAAGCGCTGCAGGTTGGCCTTGAGGTCGGACGGCACCTGGCCGAGGACCAGGTGCGCCTGGAAGCCGACGCCGTCGATCGGAACGCCCTGCTGCTTCAGCGACTTGACGAGGTCGTAGAGCGCGGTGCTCTTCGCGTTGACGCCCTCGATGCTGTAGTCGTTGATGTACAGCTTGGCGGCCGGGTCGGCCTGGTGCGCCCAGGTCAGCGAGTCGGCGATCCAGCCGTCGCCGAGGTTGTCCTGCCAGATGCTGCTGCGGCGGGTGCCGTTGTCGTTGAAGGCCTCGTTGACGACGTCCCAGGCGTAGACCTTCCCGGCGTAGCGGCCGGCCTCGGTGGCGATGTGCTGCTGCAGCAGGGTGCGCAACTGGGCGGCACCGAAGCCGCCGTTGGTGATCCAGCCGGGTACCTGGCTGTGCCAGGCGAGGGTGTGGCCGCGGACGACCTGGCCGTTCGCCCGGGCGAAGGCGACCAGCCGGTCGGCGGCGGCCCAGTTGAGGTTGCCCTGGCTCGGTTCGACGGCGTCCCACTTCATCGCGTTCTCGGCCGTGACGGAGTTGAACTGCCCCGACACGAGCGAGCTGTAGGCGGTGGAGCCGGTGAGGCGGTTGTCCGCGACGGCGACGCCGATCTGGCGGCCGTCCGCCGATGCGAGGGTCCGCAACGGGGTGTCGGCGCCGTGGGCGCTGAGCGTGGACAACGGGAGGAGCACGGCGGCCAGCAGGGCGGCGAGGATCGCGACCAGGCTGCTGCGGCGCGGAGTGGAGGCCACGGGGGCGTCCCTTCTGCGTGAAGTGTGTACCCGGGGTACTGCGACACGCAGAGTGCCCGGAGGGGTCGGTGGTGCCTCCGAGGGTTGGTGCCGACGCTACGGGTGGGGCGCGGGCACGTCAACGGGTCCGGCGCGGTTGCGCCGGACCCGTGGGGTGGCCGCCGGCCTCCGGGGCCGGCGAGCGGGTCAGAAGGTCAGCCGGGTGGACTCGTGGGTGCGGGTCTCGATGCCGGCGGCGGCCTTGTCGATGAGCTGGTGCGCGAGGTTGGAGCAGGCGCGCGCCGCGGCGAGCTCCTCGCCGATCGTGGAGTCGGGGGAGTCGTCGGGGTTGCGGCGGGCGATGCCGATGCCGCGCACGCCGGGCGCGCTGAACCCGCTGAGCGAGGCGGTGCAGCTCGTCCGGCTCTCGTCCTCCTCGAAGTTCAGGTCGACGATCCAGTGGTTGTGCATGCGGATCACCTTCTCGGACGGCGGTCGTCAGCCCCAGAATCCGCCTGCCGGGCGAGCCGTGCAAGCGTGGCGCGGGCGCAGCGGGCCGGGTGGGGGCGGACCCTTGTTACCGGCGGGTCACATGTCTATCATCGCGACTGTGACAGCTGAACTGTCAAACAAGGGAGAACGGCCGTGACCGAACCCGTCGGCCCCGCCGCCCACGGCCCGCTGGCCGGCGTCCGCGTGGTCGAACTCGCCGGCCTCGGGCCCGGCCCGTTCGCCGCCATGCTGCTCGCCGACCTCGGCGCCGACGTGGTGCGCGTCGACCGCCCCGGCCCGCCTCCGCTCGGCCCCGCGCCCGCCCTCGACCTCACCAACCGCAACAAGCGCTCCGTCCTGGTCGACCTCAAGGCACCGGACGGCCCCGCCGCCGTGCTCGACCTCGTCGCCCGCGCCGACCTGCTGATCGAGGGCTACCGCCCCGGCGTCGCCGAACGCCTCGGCGTCGGCCCCGCCCACTGCCTCGCCCGCAACCCCGCCCTCGTCTACGGCCGGATGACCGGATGGGGCCAGGACGGCCCGCTCGCCGACCGGGCCGGCCACGACATCGGCTACATCGCCACCGCCGGCGTGCTCGGCCTGGTCGCCGGCGAACCCGGCGGCCCGCCCGGCGTCCCCGCCAACCTGCTCGGCGACTACGCCGGCGGCTCGCTCTACCTGGCCGTCGGCCTGCTCGCCGCCCTGCACCACGCCCGCACCACCGGCACCGGCCAGGTCGTCGACGCCGCCATCGTCGACGGCTCCGCCCACCTCACCAGCATGCTCTGGGGCCTCAAGGCGGCCGGCCACTGGCACGACACCCGCGGCGCCAACCTGCTCGACGGCGGCGCCCCCTACTACGCGCTCTACCGCACCGCCGACGGCGGGCACATGGCCGTCGGCGCGCTGGAGCCGCAGTTCTACGCCGAGTTCGCCCGGCTGCTCGGCCTCGGCGCGGACGCCCCCGGGCAGCACGACCTCGCCCGCTGGCCCGAACTGCGCACCCTGATCGCCGACCGCTTCGCCACCCGCACCCGGGCCGACTGGACGGCCGTCTTCGAGGGCACCGACGCCTGCACCGCCCCCGTCCTCACCCTCGACGAGGCCGCCGACCACCCCCAGCTCAAGGCCCGCGGCACCTACGCCGAGCAGGACGGCGTCGTCCAGCCGGCTCCGGCCCCCCGGTTCTCCGCCACCCCCGGCGCGCTGCGCCGCCCGCCCGCCCTGCCGGGCGCGCACACCGCGGAGGTCGCCCGCGACTGGGACGTCCCCGCCCTCGCCGGCCGTCCGGACGGGCAGCCGCAGGAACGACCGCAGCAGCGGCCTCCGCAGCCGCCGCAGTCCCGCACCGACCGTCCACACCACTGAGGAGCAGCAGGTGCAGCGCGAGATCTACACCGAGGAGCACGAGGCCTTCCGGGAGACCGTCCGGGCGTTCCTCGCCAAGGAGGTGCTGCCGCACCAGGAACGCTGGGAGCAGGCCGGCATCGTCGACCGGGAGGCCTGGCTCGCCGCCGGCCGGCACGGGCTGCTCGGCCTCGCCGTCCCCGAGGAGTACGGCGGCGGCGGCACCCCCGACTTCCGCTTCCCGGCCGTCCTCGCCGAGGAGTTCACCCGGGCCGGGGTGAGCGGGCTGGCGCTCGGCCTGCACAACGACATCATCGGCCCGTACCTGACCTCGCTGGCGACCGAGGAGCAGAAGGGCCGCTGGCTGCCCGGCTTCTGCAGCGGCGACATCGTCACCGCGATCGCGATGACCGAGCCCGGTGCCGGCTCCGACCTGCAGGGCATCCGTACCACCGCCGTCGACCGGGGCGACCACTACCTCCTCAACGGCAGCAAGACCTTCATCTCCAACGGGATCATCTCCGACCTGGTGATCGTGGTGGCCCGCACCACCCCCGAGGGCGGCGCGCACGGGCTGAGCCTGCTGGTCGTCGAGCGCGGCATGCCGGGCTTCCGGCGCGGCCGCAACCTCGACAAGATCGGCCAGAAGTCCCAGGACACCGCCGAGCTGTTCTTCGACGACGTCCGCGTCCCCAAGGAGAACCTGCTCGGCGAGCTCAACGGGGGCTTCGTCCACCTGATGCAGAACCTCGCACAGGAGCGCCTGACCATCGCGGTCTCCGCGATCGCCGGCGCCGAGCACCTGCTGGAGCTGACCACCCGCTACGTCCAGCAGCGGACCGCCTTCGGCAAGCCGCTCGCCAAGCTGCAGCACGTCCGCTTCGAGGTCGCCGAACTCGCCACCGAGTGCGCCGTCACCCGGACCTTCGTCGACCGCTGCATCACCGAGCACAACCGGTACGCGCTCACCCCGGTCGACGCCTCGATGGCGAAGTGGTGGGCCACCGAACTGCAGAAGCGCACCGCCGACCGCTGCCTGCAACTGCACGGCGGCTACGGCTACATGACGGAATACCCGGTGGCGAAGGCGTTCACCGACGGCCGCATCCAGACGATCTACGGCGGCACCACCGAGATCATGAAAGAGATCATCGGCCGCTCCCTCCTCGGCTGACCGCCCGGTCACCTACCCCCGAAAGGCACTCACCGTGACCACTGAAGCGTTCGTCTACGACGCGATCCGCACCCCGCGCGGGCGCGGCAAGGCCAACGGCTCCCTGCACGGCACCAAGCCGATCGACCTGGTGGTCGGCCTGATCCACGAGCTCCAGGCCCGCTTCCCGACCCTGGACCCGGCCGCGATCGACGACATCGTGCTCGGCGTGGTCAGCCCGATCGGCGACCAGGGCTCCGACATCGCCCGGATCGCCGCCATCGCGGCCGGCCTGCCCGACACCGTCGCCGGAGTCCAGGAGAACCGCTTCTGCGCCTCCGGCCTGGAGGCCGTCAACCTGGCCGCCGCCAAGGTCCGTTCGGGCTGGGAGGACCTCATCCTGGCCGGCGGCGTCGAGTCGATGTCCCGGGTCAAGATGGGCTCCGACGGCGGCGCCTGGGCGATGGACCCGATGACCGCGTACGAGACGGGCTTCGTCCCGCAGGGCATCGGCGCCGACCTGATCGCCACCGTCGAGGGCCTCAGCCGCACCGACGTGGACGCCTTCGCCGCCGAGTCGCAGGCCCGTGCCGCCAAGGCCCAGGCCGACGGCCACTTCGACCGCTCGGTGGTGCCCGTCCGCGACCGCAACGGCCTGATCGTGCTGGACCGCGACGAGTTCATCCGCCCCGGCACCACCGTCGAGACGCTGGCCGGCCTCAAGCCCTCCTTCGCCGGCATCGGCGAGGCCGGCGGATTCGACGCCGTCGCCCTGCAGAAGTACCACTGGGTGGAGAAGATCGACCACGTCCACCACGCCGGCAACTCCTCCGGCATCGTCGACGGCGCCGCCCTGGTCGCGATCGGCTCCCGCGAGATCGGCGAGCGCTACGGACTCACCCCGCGCGCCCGGATCGTCTCCGCCGCCGTCTCCGGCTCCGAGCCCACCATCATGCTCACCGGCCCCGCCCCCGCCACCCGCAAGGCCCTCGCCAAGGCCGGGCTCACCGCGGACGACATCGACCTGGTCGAGATCAACGAGGCCTTCGCCGCCGTCGCCCTGCGCTTCATGCGCGAACTCGGCTTCGGCCACGAGAAGGTCAACGTCAACGGCGGCGCCATTGCCCTCGGCCACCCGCTCGGAGCCACCGGCGCCATGCTCATCGGCACCCTCGTCGACGAACTGGAGCGCCGCGACCTCCGCTACGGCCTGGCCACCCTCTGCGTGGGCGGCGGCATGGGTGTCGCCACCGTGATCGAGCGCATCTGACCACCCCCTCCCCGCCACTCCCTGGAGAGACTTCCCCATGACTGCAGCATCCGCCATCCGCTGGGAGCAGGACCAGGACGGCGTGGTCACCCTCGTCCTCGACGACCCCGCCCAGTCCGTCAACACCATGAACGCCGCCTTCACCGAGGCGCTCGACGAGACCGTCGCCCGGCTGAAGGCCGCCGACGACGTGCGCGGCGTCATCGTCACCTCCGCCAAGAAGACCTTCTTCGCCGGCGGCGACCTCCACCTGCTCTCCTCCGTCGGGCCCGACCAGGCCGCCGAGACCTTCGAGCACGGCATGCGGATCAAGCGCGCCCTGCGCGCCCTGGAGACCCTCGGCAAGCCCGTCGTCGCCGCGATCAACGGCGCCGCCCTCGGCGGCGGCCTGGAGATCGCCCTCGCCTGCCACCACCGCATCGCCCTGGACACCCCGGCCACCAAGATCGGCCTGCCCGAGGTCACCCTCGGCCTGCTGCCAGGCGGCGGCGGAGTCGTCCGCACCGTGCGGCTGCTCGGCATCACCGACGCCCTGCTCAAGGTCCTGCTGCAGGGCCAGCAGTACCGCCCGGCGCAGGCCCTGCAGCACGGCCTGGTCGACGAACTCGCCGCCACCCCCGAGGAGATGCTCGCCAAGGCCCGCGCCTTCGTCGACGCCCACCCGGAGTCCGTGCAGCGCTTCGACGTCAAGGGCTACCGGATCCCCGGCGGCACCCCGGCCAGCCCCGCGCTCGCCGCCAACCTGCCCGCCTTCCCGGCCAACCTGCGCAAGCAGCTGGCCGGCGCGCCCTACCCTGCGCCGCGCAACATCCTCGCCGCGGCTGTGGAGAGCGCCCAGGTCGACGTCGACACCGCGATGGCCATCGAGGCCCGGTACTTCACCGAGCTGGTCTGCGGCCAGACCGCCAAGAACATGATCCAGGCCTTCTTCTTCGACATGCAGGCCGTCAACTCCGGTGCCGGCCGCCCCAAGGGCGTCCCCGCCCGGAAGGTCGAGAAGGTCGCCGTGCTCGGCGCCGGCATGATGGGCGCCGGCATCGCGTACTCCTGCGCCAAGGCCGGCATCGAGGTCCTCCTCAAGGACGTCACCGTCGAGGCCGCCGAACGCGGCAAGGCCTACTCCGCCGCGCTGCTCGACAAGGCGGTCGCCCGCGGCCGCAGCACCGAGGCCGAGCGCGCCGAGTTCCTCGCCCGTATCACCCCGACCGCCGAGGCCGCCGACCTGGCCGGCTGCGACGCCGTCATCGAGGCCGTGTTCGAGAACCCCGAGCTCAAGCACAAGGTCTTCCAGGAGGTCCAGGACGTCGTCGCCCCCGACGCCCTGCTCTGCTCCAACACCTCCACCCTGCCGATCGGGCTGCTCGCCGAAGGCGTCGACCGCACCGCCGACTTCATCGGCCTGCACTTCTTCTCGCCGGTCGACAAGATGCCGCTGGTCGAGATCATCCGCGGCCCGCAGACCGGCGACGAGGCGCTCGCCCGCGCCTTCGACCTCGTCCGGCAGATCCGCAAGACGCCGATCGTGGTCAACGACTCCCGCGGGTTCTTCACCTCCCGGGTGATCGGACAGTTCATCAACGAGGGCGTGGCGATGGTCGGCGAGGGCCTCGACCCGGTCTCCGTCGAGCAGGCCGCCGCCCAGGCCGGCTACCCGGCCAAGGTGCTCTCCCTGATGGACGAGCTCACCCTGACCCTGCCCCGCAAGATCCGGGGCGAGTCCCGGCGGGCCGTCGAGGAGGCCGGCGGCAGCTGGCAGCCGCACCCCGCCGACACCGTCATCGACCGCATGGTCGACGAGTTCGGCCGCGAGGGCCGCAGCGGCGGCGCCGGCTTCTACGAGTACGAGAACGGGCAGCGCGCCCGGATCTGGCCCGGCCTGCGCGAGCACTTCACGCAGCCCGGCAAGGAGATCCCGTTCGAGGACATGAAGGAGCGGATGCTCTTCGCCGAGGCCCTGGACTCCGTCCGCTGCCTGGAGGAGTCCGTCCTCACCTCGGTCGCCGACGCCAACATCGGCTCCATCCTCGGCATCGGCTTCCCCGCCTGGACGGGCGGCGTCCTCCAGTACATCAACGGCTACCCCGGCGGCCTCGCCGGATTCGCCGCCCGCGCCCGCGAGTTGGCCGCCGCCTACGGCGACCGCTTCACCCCGCCCGCCCTCCTGGACGCGATGGCCGCCGACGGCCGCACCTTCCGGGACTGACACCCGCGACACCTGCGACACCCGCGCCGCCCCCGCCCACCCCGGGCGGGGGCGGCGCCCGTGCGTAGGCTTCCTCCGTGAACGACTTCGTACCCGGCCTGTGGACACCCGGCCTGCGGATCAGGCCCGGCGGGCCGGGCGACGCGCCGGCCGTCCTCGGGATGCTGGACTCGGCCGTGCGCTGGATGAACGAACGCGGCAACACCGGGCAGTGGGGCACCGTCCCGTACTCGCAGCGGCCCGGCGGGCCGGACCGCGTCGAGCGGTACACCACCGAGAACGAGCCCTACATCGCCGAGTACGACGGCACGCCCGTCGGCGCCCTCGTCCTCGACTCCGGGCCCAGCCCGCAGCTGCCGATCGCCCCGGCCGGCGAACCCGAGCGCTACGTCCGGCTGTTGGTCTCCGACCGCCGGCACGCCGGTCTCGGCATCGGCGCGGCGCTGCTGGCCCACGCCGCCGAGGAGACCCGGCGGGCCGGCGCCGCGCTGCTGCGGGTCGACTGCTGGGCGGGCGGCGGCGGTGCACTGGTCGCCTTCTACGAGCGCAACGGATTCACCCCCACCGACCGCTTCCTGGAAGGGACCTGGCCCGGACAGGTGCTCGCCCGCCGGCTCGGCCGGGCGGCCCCGACCGGCGCCTCGGAGGACCCGTTGCCCCCGGCGTCGGTGGGCACGGCTAGCCTGGACCGGTAGTGATCATCCGGACGAGGGGGACGGAATGGGTCGGCTGACCTGGCAGGAAACGGCGGCGTACCGGGCGAGGCTCCGTGGCTGCCTGCTCGGCGGCGCGATCGGCGACGCCCTCGGCAACCCGATCGAGATGAAGTCCATGGTCACCGTCGAGGCGGAGCACGGACCGACCGGCATCACCGGACTCGTCCCGGACCGCGAGGGCGTGATCGGCCGGATCACCGACGACACCCAGATGACCCTCTTCTCCGCCGAGGGCTGGATGCAGGGCTACCGCCGCATCCAGACCAAGGGCCTCGGCGGCGCCGAGACCGCCATGGTCAAGGACGCCTACCTGCGCTGGCAGGAGACCCAGCGGCACCCCGGCCCGCTGCCCCACGAGGGACTCCGGCACCGCTGGGGCAACCTGCGCGAGCAGCAGTGGCTGTACGCCCGCCGCGCCCCCGGCCGCGCCTGCGAGTTCGGCCTCCAGGAGGACCACACCCCCGACGCGCACGCCCCGGTCGACGGCAGCCCGGGCCCGGTGAACCCGGACTCCAAGGGCTGCGGCTCCGTCATGCGCTCCGCCCCCTTCGGCTTCACCGGCGCGGGCATCGGCGGCGACGGCGACCGGTGGGCCTTCGAACTCGCCGCCCGCTGCTCCCGGATCACCCACGGCCACCCGACCGCCCAGCTCGCCTCCGGCGCCTTCGCCGCCATGATCAGCCGCCTGGTCGACGGGGTGTCACTGCCGGACGCCGTCCAGAACGCCATGGAGCTGCTCACCCGCTACCCCAACCACGAGGAGACGCACGCCGCACTGCAGCGGGCCGTCGCCCTCGCCGAGGCCGGCCCGGCCACCCCGCGCGCGGTGGAGAGCCTCGGCGGCGGCTGGACGGCCGAGGAGGCGCTCGCCATCGGCGTGTACGCCGCCCTCGCCCGCACCGAGTTCTGGAAGGACCGCACCCCGATCGAGTCGGCCCTGCTGCTGGCGGTCAACCACTCCGGCGACAGCGACTCCACCGGCTCGATCTGCGGCAACCTGCTCGGCGCCCACCACGGCGACGCCATGCTGCCGCCGGACTGGCTCGCCCGGATCGAGGGCCGCGCGGCGATCGCCGTCGTCGCCGACGACTTCGCCGCGGTCGTCCACCCGGGCGAGAAGCGCCCCTGGGTCTACTCGGCCTGAAGGGCGGCGTTTCCGCGGCACGAGGGCATCCACAAGGTGCCCCCGTGCCCCCATGGGCTGCCCGTACGCCTGTTAGAAGACCCGCGCTAGCGCGGGCCTTCGGCGGGCCGGGAGAGGCGGTAGACGACGCTCGGGCGGAGCGGGCTGCCTTCGGGGGCGTACGGGTCGTCGAAGTCCTCGGAGGGGTCACGGACCATGCCGAGGCGCTGCATCACCGCCTGCGAGCGGTGGTTGGCGGCGGTGGTGACGGCGAGGACCTCGGGCAGGCCGAGGGTGTCGAAGGCGAAGTCGAGGCAGGCCCGGCCGGCCTCGGTGGCGTAGCCGTGGCCCCAGGCGCCGCGGGCGAGCCGCCAGCCGACCTCGACCCCGGTGAAGGGCATGTCCTCGTCCACGTCGTCGAGCCCGCCGAAGCCGAGGAACTCGCCGGTGGCGGTCGACTCCACCGCCCACCAGCCGTAGCCGCGCCGCGCCAGGTCGGCGCGGAAGGCGGCCACTCCGGCGTCGCACTGCTCGCGGGTGAGCAGCTCCCCGAGGTGTTCGCGCACCGCGGGGTCGGCGTTCATCGCCGCCCAGGGGGCGAGGTCGGACTCCCGCCAGGGGCGCAGGGTCAGGCGTGCGGTGTGCAGTTCGGTCATGGCCCGAGCCAACCCCGGGCGGCCCGCCGTGTCGACCGGGTTTCCCGGGGCCGGACGCTAGTCGGGGCTGCCGGTCAGCTCCTCGGCGAGCGAGCGCTGGAAGGCGGTGACGATCGCCTGCACCACCAGGGGCTGGATGCGGTCGGTGAGGCTCTTCATCCGGTCCAGGTCGGCCGGGGCGGGGGCGCTCTCCCGGTAGGGCTTCCACACGGTGTCGCGGAAGAGCCGGTGCAGGTCGTGTGCGGTGGCCTGGCTGTGCAGCCGGACGACGGCGCGGGCCGCCAGCAGGGTCTCCAGCGGGATCGGCACGTCCAGGATCCGCACGCCGAGCGGCAGCAGCCCGGGGTCGGTCTTGAAGACGTCGGGGTCCTCGGTGCGGTGCAGGGCGCCCATGGCGGCGAGCCGGTCCAGGTCGGCGTCGGAGGGGTCGCGGCCGATCCGCCGGGCGAGTTGCTCGCGGTCGGTCTCCTCGGCGGCCTCGGGCGTCCAGGAGGCGACCAGGGCGCGGTGGATGGCGAGGTCCAGCGAGCCGATGTCCTCGGGGAGTTGGGCGAGGTAGCGTTCGATCGCGGCCAGTGTGAGGCCCTGCCGCTGGAGTTCCTCGATGAGTTCCAGCCGGCCGAGGTGCTCCGGCCCGTACAGGCCGACCCGGCGCGGGCCGAGCTCGGGCGGCGGGAGCAGGCCCTTGGCGGCGTAGAAGCGCAGCGTGCGGACGGTCACCCCGGCCCGGGCCGCCAGTTCGTCGACGGTGAGCTGCGGTGTGCCTGCTGTCATCCGGTGCAACCTCTTCCGCCCGTTCGCCCCGCCGGGTGCGGCAGTCCTGCTGTGACAGCACCAGTGTGACAGTGCCGCGACCTGCCGGTCCACCGCGTCCGCCCGGCCGGCGGCAGTTCGTTCCGCGTGCTTCGATGCGGCACCCGCACGCATCGGCCGGCACGGCCTAGGCTGGCGGTCATGAGCCCTTCGATCGCCACCAACACCCGGGTGGAGCTGGCCGAGTTGCTGGACTTCGTCCGTCCGCGCCACCGGGCGCTGCTGCTCACCCGCCGTGCCGACGGCACCCCGCAGGCCTCCCCGCTGACCTGCGGGGTGGACGACTCCGGCCGGATCGTGATCTCCACGTACCCCGAGCGGGCGAAGACCCGCAACGCCCGGCGGGACTCCGCGGTCAGCGTGGTGGTGCTCTCCGACGAGTGGGACGGCCCCTGGGTGCAGGTGGACGGCGAGGCCGAGGTGCTGGACGGTCAGGAGGCCGTGGAGCCGCTGGTGGAGTACTACCGGAACATCGCCGGTGAGCACCCGGACTGGGACGAGTACCGGGAGGCGATGCGCCGGCAGGGCAAGTCGCTGATCCGGATCACCCCGCGTCGCTGGGGCCCGGTCGCCACCGGCGGCTTCCCGGCCCGCCTGGTGCAGGACCGGTAGGAGACCGTCCGGACTGCCGGAGAGCCGGAGAGCCGGAGAGCCCGAGGGGCCGGTGCCGGGACGTTCCTCGGCACCGGCCCCTCGGGCCGACGGGTGCACCCCTGCGGTCAGGCCTGCGAGCGGCGGCGGGCCGCGACCAGGGCGGCGGCACCGAGCGCGACGGCCGTGCCACCGGCCGCGGCGATGCCGGCGAGCGGCGCGTCGGTGCCGGTGGAGGCCAGCCGGTCGGCGCCGGTGGTCGCCCCGGTGGTGGTCGTCCAGGCGGCGGTCGTGCCGGTGGTGGCCGTGGTGGTCCCGGCGGTGGCGGAGGCCGGGGTGACGGTGCTGCCGCCCTTGCCCTGCGTGCCGGTGCCGCCCTGGCCCGTGGTGCCCTGACCGGTGGTGGTCCGGCCGGCCGCGGCCTTGTCCTTGGCCTCCGCCTCGGGCAGACCGGTGGTCAGGAAGGCCCTGAGGGCCTCGGGGGTGTTGGCGGCCAGCGCGGCGAGGGCGGCCTTCCGCACCTCGGGGCCGCCGGTCTCGGCGAGCTGGGAGACCCTGAGCCGGTCGTCGGCGGCCCGGATCGAGGGCAGGTCGGCGAGGAACTTCAGCACGTCCGCGTCGGTGCCGTGCATCGCCTTCTCGGCGGCCTCGCGGAGGATCCGGCCGATGCCCTTCTCGCCGAGGATCCGGGCCACCTTGATCCGGTTGTCGTCGGCGATGATCTTCTTCAGCTCGACGGTGAGGAAGTGCTCGATCTCGGCGTCGGTGCCGCTCATCGCCTTCTGGGCGGCCTCGCGCAGGTACTGGCTGTTGTTCTGGTCGGCGATCAGCTGGACCAGCCGGACCCGGTTGTCCTGCGCCCGCAGCCGCGGGTAGTCGACGGTGAGGAAGTGCTCGACGTCGGCGTCGGTGCCGCTCATCGCCTTCTGGGCGGCCTCGCGCACGCCGCGTCCGGTGGTCGGGTCGGCGATCAGCTGCATCACCCGGACCCGGTTGTCCTGCGCCCGCAGCCGCGGGTAGTCGACGGTGAGGAAGTGCCGGCGGTCCTGCGGCGTTCCGGCGAGCGCCT
>NZ_JBEYFP010000114.1:0-13964 GCF_040634455.1 Kitasatospora sp. NPDC007106 | reverse complement strand
TCGCAGGAGTACGGCACCGCCGCCGACCCCGGCCAACTCGCCGTGCTGCACGGCTACTCGCCCTACCACCGGGTCCGCGACGGGGTCCGCTACCCGGCCGTGCTGTTCGGCGTCGCGGACGGCGACACCCGGGTCGACCCGCTGCACGCCCGCAAGACGGCCGCCGCCCTGCAGGCCGCGAGCAGCGGGCCGGGCCCGGTGCTGCTGCGCCAGGAGTACGGCCTCGGGCACGGTGAGCGGGGGATCGGCGCCACCGCCGACCTGCTCGCCGACAGCCTCGCCTTCCTCGCCGCCCACACCGGGCTGCCCGTCGACCGGCCGGCAGCCGGACGGCCGCCCTACTAGGCGGTAACTATGCTGGTGTAGCGGCGGATCCGCCCGATTCGTCCCGCAGGGTGGCTTGCTGCATGCAGCAAGCTGCAGCCCGTCACCCCTTGGCCCGCCCCCGGCCGAACGGCAGGCTTCCAGGTGTCGAAGCCGTCCGGACCACAACGGACGCGCCGCACTCCACACACCAAGGGGAACCGATGAACCGTGCCCGCACGCTGGCCGTCTCCGTCGCCGTCGCCACCGGTCTCGCCGTGCTCGGCCTGCCCGTCCTCGCCATGCAGGCCGCCGCCGCGGACGGCACCCCCACCCCGGCCGTGACCGCCCCGGCCACCCCCGTCCCCACCACCCCCGCCCCCACCACCACGCCCGTCTCCGGCGGCCACGGCCACGGCGGCATCCTCGGCGGCGACCCGGAGGACCCGCAGGACCCGATGGACACCGCCTGGGGCCACTGAAAGGCCGGACCGACCCCGATGAAGCGCCTGCGCCCCCTGCCGCGCGCCCTGCTGGCGGCGGCCCTGCCGGTCGCCGTCGGGATCGCCCTCCTCGTCCGGGCCGCCCGCCACCGCGTGCACCTGCGCCGGGCCCGCGAAGTGCTCGCCGAGTTCGAGCCGCGCACCGACACCCGCTGGCCGTAGCGCCGCCGCCCGCCGTGCCTGCCCCGCCGTCGCGCCTGCTGTGCCCGCGGCGCCCGCCGGTCCGGCCGTGATCCGTGCCGCCCCGGCCGCCCCGGTACCGCTCCTGCCCGCGCCCCTCCCGAAGGAGCACCAGTGACGCTGGACCACCTGTCCGCCGCCGCCGACCGGCCGGCCCGTCCGGCCGCGGCCGAGCTCCGCTTCCGGGTGCTCGGCGAACTCCTGGTCGCGGCCCGCGGCCGGCCGCTGCCGCTCGGCCCCGTGAAACAGCGCCTCGTCCTCGGCGCGCTGCTCTGCCATCCCAACGCCGCCGTCTCCGTCGACCTGCTGACCGAGGCGGTCTGGGGCGACGAACCCCCGCGCTCCGCCCGCAAGAACCTGCAGGCCTACGTCTCCGCCCTGCGCAAACTGCTCGGCGATACCGCCGACGGCGAACGGATCGTGCACCACCACACCGGCTACCAACTGCGCGTCGCGCCCGCCGAGCTGGACGTGCTGCGCTTCGAGGAGCTCGCCCGCGCCGGGCAGTCCGCGATCCGGCTCGGCGCCACCGCGCACGGCGCCGCCCTGCTGCGCGAGGCCCTCGACCTGTGGAGCGGTCCCTTCCTCGCCGACCTCGGCCACTCCGAGCTGCTGCGCGACCGGGCCGAACGGCGCGAACTGCGCCGCCTCGCCGTGCTGGAGGACTGGGCCGAGGCCGAACTCGACCTCGGCCACGCCCCCGCCGTCGCCGAGGCACTCGCCGAGACGGTCGCCGAACACCCCATGCGGGAGCGGCTCTGCGCCGCCCAGATGACCGCGCTCTTCCGCTCCGGGCGGCAGAGCGCCGCCCTCGCCGTCTACGACGACCTGCGCCAGCACCTCGCCCGCCAACTCGGCCTGCAGGTCGGCCCGGCGCTGGAGACGCTCTACCGCGGCATGCTGGACGGGCAGGGCCCGGCCGGGCCGGCACCGCAGCCGTCCGCCGCCGCCACCGGCGCGGCGCCGCGCGCCCCGCAGACCGTGCTGCCCGCCGACCTCCCGGACTTCACCGGCCGCCGCGAGGAGGTCGCCCGACTGACCGCCCTGCTCGCGGGCGAGGGCCGGCGCGTCGTCGTCAGCGGCCCGGTGGGCGTCGGCAAGACCGCCCTCGCGGTGCACGTCGCGCACCGCCTGGCCGGCCGCTTCCCGGACGGCTGCCTCACCGTCCGCCTCCGGCGCGCCGACGGCACACCGCGCCACCCCACCTCGCTGCTCGCCGAACTCTGCCGGGCCACCGGCCTGGTGGGGGCCGTGCCGGAGGACGAGGAGGAGGCCGCGGCGCTCTGGCGGTCCTGGCTGGCCGGCCGCCGGCTGCTGCTCGTACTGGACGACGCCCCCGACGAGGGCGGCATCCGCCACCTGCTGCCCGGCTCCGGGCCGAGCGCCGTCCTGGTCACCAGCCGGACGCGGCTGGCCGGGCTCGGCCCCGTCCAGCGGCTGGAACTCGAACCCTTCGCCGCGGAGGAGGCCGTCGGCCTGCTCGACCGGATCGTCGGCGACGGCCGCATCCGCGCCGACCGCCAGGCCGCCGAGCGGATCGTCGACAGCGTCGGCCGGCTGCCGCTCGCCGTCCGGGTGTGCGGCACCAAACTGGCCGTCCTGCACCAGCTCTCGGCCGCCGAGTACGCGGCCCGGCTGGACCGCAGCCCCGCGCTGCTGGACGAACTCGCCGCCGGTGACCTCGCCGTCCGCCGCCAACTCGCCGTCTGGTGGGCCGGACTGCCCGCCGTCGTGCGCGCCGTGCTCTGCGCCTTCGGCCGGCTGCCCCGCCCGCTGTTCACCCTCGCCGAGGCGATGGCCGTGCTCGGCTGCGGCGAGGAGGTCGCCCGCCGGGTGCTGGACAGCATGATCGAGGTCTCCGTCCTGCACTGCCGGCTCGGCGAGGTCACCGCGCACGCGGCGCTGTACGAGATCCCGTTGCTCGCCCAGCTCTACGCACGCGAACGGGCCGCCGCCGAACGCCCGGCCCGGGAACCGTACCGGCCCGTGGCGGGCTGACGGCGGACCGGACACCACGGGGCGGCCGGCCAGGGCTCTGCGGCACCCTACCGGTCGGTCGTACCGGCCGGTAGTGGGCCCCCGGGTCCGGCCTCCCCGGCCAATCCGGCAGCTCGGCGGGTGTCTTGCCGTCACCGGTTGTGTTCGGACGAACCCGTTGACGCTCCCGTTGGCAGACCATAGGGTCGCGCCCCATGGACGCCGGTCGGTGATCCGGACATGCCGGCAGTGCCGTCGGCAGCCGGGCCGCCGTCCCTCGCCGGACCGTCCACAGAGGTGCCGACTGCCGTGCCCCCGTGCGGATTTCATGGGCCCGGACAGCCGTCGCCCCTCCCTGCGCGCCCGTGCCGCCACCAGCGGCCCAGACCGGGCGTGCGGTCCGGCGTCCCATGAGCAAACCCACTCAGCAAGGGATGTGCCAGTGACCGGATTCTCGAGGCCCAGGGCTTCCGCCCTGGGTGTGGTCTGCGCCGTGCTGCTGTCGGGTTGTTCCTCGGGCGTGCTCGGCTCCGGATCGACCGTCACGGTCGTGATCGGCGTCGACGGTCCGCTGACCGGCAAGCTCGCCGACCTGGGGCTCGGCATCCGGAACTCCGCCGAACTGGCCATCGCCAAGGCCAATGCCAAGAACGTCGTGCCCGGCGTGAAGTTCGTGCTCGACGCGAAGGACGACGAGGCGGACGAGCAGAAGGCCAAGTCCAACGGCGATGCGTTCGCCGCCGACGGCCGGGTGATGGGCGTGGTCGGCCCGCTGACCTCGTCCGGCGCGATCCTGATGGCGCCCGTGATGGCGCAGGCCGGCCTGGCCGAGGTCTCCCCGTCCAACACCGCACCCGGGCTGACCTGGGGCGCCGACTACCGGGCCAACGGCAAGAAGCGCCAGTACCCGACCTACTTCCGGACGGTCACCACCGACGCCGTCCAGGGCCCGCTGCTCGCCCGCTACGCGCACAGCCGGCTGAAGGCCGGGCGGGCCGCTGTGATCAGCGACACCAAGGCCTACGGCAGCAACCTCGCCGCCGAGTTCGCGACCGCCTTCGAGGAGGTCGGCGGCAAGGTGGTCTACCGGACGACCGTGAAGCCGGGCACCACCGACTTCTCGAAGATCGCCCAGCTGGTCGCCGCGCAGGACCCCGACATCGTCTACTACGGCGGCGAGCACCCCGAGGGCGGACCGCTCGGCGCGGCGCTCAAGGCCGCCGGCGTCAAGGTGCCGCTGGCCGGCGGCGACGGCCTGCACACCGACGGCTTCATCAAGGCCGCCGGCACGGCCTCCGACGGCGACCTCGCCAGCCAGCCGGGCATCTCCGTCGAGGGCCTCGCCTCGGCCTTCAGCTACCTCGACGCCTACCGCGCGGCCGGCTACAAGGAGGAGCCGGGGCCGTTCGGCGCCTACGGCTACGACTCCACCTGGGCGGTGATCCAGGCGGTCGCCAAGGCCCGGCAGTCGAACGAGGACCTCACCGGCCCCGAACTGCGCAAGGCCACCGCGGACGCGCTGCAGAACGTCTCGTTCTTCGGCGTCACCGGCGACGTCTCCTTCGACGAGTTCGGCGACACCCACAACCAGGTCGCCTCCATCTACAAGGTGCAGAAGGGCGCCTGGACGTCCATCGTCCCGTTCGGCCGCCTGCGCGACTTCTGACGGGTGCGGCCGGGGTCCGCCGACCCCGGCCGCCGCCGGCGCTCAGGACACCAGCGGACCCTCCGCGACCTCCGTCAGCCGCACCGTGCACAGGCCGCCGCGCTCGCTGCGGACCTCCGTCACCTCCAGCTGGGTGCCCGGCAGCAGGATGAACTCCTCCTCGCCGGTGAAGGCCGAGAAGTCGCGGATGCCGACCGCCCGGGAGGGGACGACCTCGAACAGCGTCCGCTTGCCCCGGCTGCCGAGGAAGCCCCGGGCCACGCCCGGCTCGGAGGTGCAGGAGGACACGCCCCACCAGGTCACCGTCCGGCCCAGCGGGTACTGCGCGCGGAGGTCCAGCGCCACACCGCGCCACAGCGGCCCGGTGCGGGCCGGGAGCTGCGAGACGGCCGAGAACAGCAGCCGCAGGTAGGCGAGGTACGGCACCAGCCGGCTGCGGTCCGGCGACCGCAGCACGGCGTTGATCTCCCGGTAGAACGCCGACTCGCAGGTGTAGAGGTGGATCGCCGCGACGGCGTCCGCGGACAGGCCGCCGGGCACCTCGTCCGCCCGGCGCTTGCCGAACTCGTACGACCGCTCCACGTGCCGGTCCAGGCCGCGCAGCACCGCCGCCACCGGGGCGACGGCGTCCCGGAAGTCCATCAGCGGAGTGTCGAACACACCGGTGATCTCCGGCAGTTCGAGGCCCTCGTCCTTGACGCTCGCGAGCCGGTCCAGGTAGAGCTGGTGCAGCTCCATGGTGGAGGCGATGAACGCGCCCATCCGCTCCGCGGTGCCGTCGCCGTCCGCACCGCCGCCGTCCGCCGCGTGGGCGTTCCACCCCTTGCTCGGCAGCCAGTCCACCGGGTCGGTGCCCATGGACGCCAGCGCGGTGTTCACCATGTCGAAGTGGTCGCCGTCGCAGAAGATGTCGCCCTGCGCCGCCGGATTGGCGTGGTCGATGTGCCGGACCTCCACCCCCGGGTACTTCTTCTGCAGCTCCAGGACGACCTTCTTCAGGCTCCGCGCGTGGGCGCCCCACCAGGCGAACACCACGCTGCGGTCCGCCTCGTCGGCGTCCTGCTTGGCCCGGAGGATCTCCTCGACGATCCGCTCGGCGACCGGGCGCCAGAACGCGGTGTGCCGGTCGGCACCCACCGAGCCGTCGCTGCTGGCGGTCAGCGCCGCGTTCAGCAGCAGCACGCCCTGGGTGAGCATCGCCTGGAACCACTCCGGGGGCTGGACGGTGTCCCGCTCCTTCAGCAGCGCCCGGACGTCGGCGATCGGCGTCTTCTTCGCGATGCCGTACTTCCACATCGCCGCGGCCTTGATGATGCAGCGGATGCTGACCACCCGGCCGAACTGGCTGTCCTTCCAGTCGTGGAAGGTGTTGTCGAACATCGCGATGCCGGTGGCGCTCTCCGGCCGCGGGTACGGGTTCTGCCCGAAGACGACCACCTTCCACTTGTGCGGCGCATGGGGCTTGAGCGCCTGGAAGGTGAGCTCGCGGACGGGCACGACCTCCGGGCCGCGGGCCGGGCCGATGAACGCGGCCGCGTCGGGCTGCGCCTCGACGACCGGCTTCAGCAGCGGCAGCCACGGCTCGCCGCCGCCGGCGAAGAGCTCCGTGAGCGCCAGCGGGTCGTTCGGGTCGGGCTGGGCGGGGGTGGTGGCCTCGGTCATGGTGGCGCTGCTCCGGAATCGTCGAACCGTGCGGACGGATGGCAGGAACGGACCGTCAGTTCCCCGACGGCGACTCCAGTCCTACCGTCCGCGAGTGACAACCGACCGCGCCGCCGAGGCGGCGCCGACCGGGCCCGGCGGCGCTGTCGGTGCCGCCGTCTAGGTTCATGGACGACGGAAGACCGCTCGTCCGGGAGGAGCCCGACCCATGTCCGAGAACCCGCAGCAGCCGCCGCTCAGGGTCGTGCTGACCGACATCAACAGCACCGTGGTGGAGTCCTGGCGGGCGGCGTTCGCCGACACCCCCGAGATCGAGATCCACCGCGGCTCGATCCTCGACGAGCACGTCGACGCCTGGGTCACCCCCACCAACTCCCGCGGCCGGATGGACGGCGGCGTCGACGCGGTGATCAAGCGGCACCTCGGCGCCGGCATCCAGCTGCGCGTCCAGCGGGCGATCCGGGACGGGTTCGCCGGCCGGCTGCCGGTCGGCAGCGCCGTCTGCGTCCCCTCCGGCGCGGTCAACCCCGGGTTCCTGATCTCGGCGCCGACGATGGAGTCGTCCTCGCAGAACGTCAGCCAGACGCTCAACGTGGCGCTGGCCTGCGCCGCCGCGTTCCAGGCCGTGCACCGGAAGAACGCCGAAGCACCGGGCAGCATCCGCTCGGTGGCACTGGTCGGCATGGGCGCGCAGACCGGACAGGTGCCGGCCCGGGTGTGCGCCAACCTGATGTGGACGGGCTACACCCTGTTCAACGACCACTGCTTCGAGGACTACGACGACCTGCGCAGCACCGTCACGGCCCAGCTCGACGACATCGAGAAGGCCCCCGCCACCCGGCGCGTGCGGATCACCCCGCCCGCGCGCCGCACCGCCGCCCGGCGCTGACACCCGCCCGCCGTCGGCCCCCACGGCCCCGGGGGAGGTCAGTCGGCGGCCTTCTCCCCGGCGCCGGCCCGGCGGGCACGGGCGATCTCCGGGTAGCGGACTGTGAACACGATCGGCAGCACGAACGAGGCGACCGTCAGCACCGTCCGGGCCGTCCCGGCCTCGGGTCGGTAGTGCCGCAGCAGCGCCCCGCCCGCACCCGAGAGCGTGAAGGCGGCGGCCCACACCGCGGTGATGTGCCGGTTGACGCGCAGGAACAGCGGGCTGCGCCACAGGTGCTCGGGCACCTGGCTGCGGGCGATGCCCAGCGTGAACGGCCGGCCGACGGCCAGCGAGCCCCAGGCGGTCGCCGCCAGCCAGAGCGAGGACAGCGGCTGGCCGTACTCCGTGACGAGCGCCGAGTCGGGCGCGGCCGCGGCCGCCGCGGTGTAGGCGGCGAAGAAGAGGACGGCACTGCCCTCGATCACCAGCGCGTCCCACCCCAGGCCCGCGCGGCGCCCGCGCAAGTACCGCGCCCACGTGGCCGGACTGATGGCCCGGCTCGGTGCGGCGACCCGCTTCCAGGTCGCCCTGCAGGCGAAGGAACGCGGCTGGCTCTGAGGCGGCGGTGCGCCGCCGTCACAGGAAGGAGAGGGTCTTCATCAGCAGGGGCGGCGCCGACAGGAACTCGAAGTGCCCGCCGGGCAGGGCGGTGTACTCCACCGTCCGTGCGTACTCCCGCCACCCCGCCATCTGGTCGAGGCCGATCTCGGTGTCCTCCGTCCACTCCAGCACGGTGACCGGGCCCGGCAGGGCCACCGGCGACGGGCGCCGGTAGACCCGGTTCACCTCCAGGTCCTCGTGCAGGACCTCGAGGGCGAGGTCGATCAGGACGGGATGCGGGGTGCCGCCCCGCAGCAGCACCAGGTTGCCCATCTCCGCCCGGAGCTGCTCCTCGTCCAGGTCGAGGTACCGGTCGTGCGGGCAGTGGTGCGGGGCCACCTGGGCCGAGACGAAGAGCCGCTCGGGCGCGGGCAGCCCGCTCCCGGCGAGCCGGAGCGCCGTCTCGAAGGCCGGCAGGGCGCCGGCGCAGTGCCCGAAGAACGCGAACGGCCGGTCCAGGTACGGCCGGAGGAACTCCACCAGGTCGGCGGCGAACCGCTCGTAGCTGCCGTAGTGCGGTTCGCGCGAGCGGTTCTCCCGGCCCGGCGGCTGGACGGGGCACACCTCGATGCCGTCGATCTCCTCGGGCCACCGGCTGAACATCGAGGCGCCCACACCGGAGTAGGGGAAGCAGAAGAGCCGTGCGACCGAGTCCGTCCGCGGTCGGCGCAGCAGCCAGTTGCCGGCCATGTCAGGCTCCCATCCTCCGGGCCGCGACCGGCGCCGCGGCCCGGGACTCGTACGCGTAGATGACGGCCTGCACCCGGTTGCGCAGGCCCAGCTTGCCGAAGATCTCCTGCACGTGGGACTTCACCGTGGAGCCGGCGACGCCCAGCTCGGTGGCGATCTCGGCGTTCGACATCCCCCGGGCGAGCAGGTGCAGCACCTCCTGCTCGCGTTCGGTGAGCGTCGGCACCGCGCCGAGCCGCGGGGCGGTGTGCGCGAGCTGCTGCACCAGCGTCTGTTCGACCGGCAGGTAGCCGGAGGCCAGCAGGCGGACCGCCGGGGCGAGTTCCCCGGCGGCGACCTGCCGCCGGATGATCGCGCAGCCGCCCAGCCGGAGCACGTCCAGGTCCATCCGGCGCAGGTCCGAGCCGAGGACGAGCACCGAGGCCGCGCCGCCGTGCCCCGACGCGGCGAGGCGCCGGACCTGCCCGAGGAGGGTGTCCCGGTCCTTGACCGCCGGCATGTCGACGACGAAGAGCGCCGGGTCGAGCTGGGTGCCGAGCCGGCACGCCTGGCCGACGTTGGCCGCCTCCCCGGCGATCCTGACCGATGGTTCGTTGCCGAGGATCGATCTGATGCCGTTGCGGACGAAGGCGTCCTCCGCCACGAGCACGACGCTCATCCTGGTCACGTCAGTCTCCCCCTGATCTGCGCACACGGTGGTCTTCACTGGTCGGGAACGAAAGGCCGAGGAGGCCGGTGGGGCGCGCCTTCGAACCCGGTCGCGGGCCACCCGGGGGCGCAGCACTGCCCGTGGGCACCCGAGTGCCGTCGACGGCGGTCTCAGATGGCGGGGCGGTAGAAGTAGGTGCGGCGGGTCCTGATCTTCCGGCCGTCGAGGAAGTACAGATCGGAGAACCGCTCGTCGAGCTGCCGGCCGTCCTTGCCGACCCCGCGGAAGCGTCCCCAGCAGGCGACCGAGGAGTCCGACTCGGCGACGTGCTCGATCTCGTGGCGGCCGTCGCTGATGATCCGTTCCTCGCGGTAGAACCGCAGGACGGCGTCGAGGCCGCTGATCGCCTCGTAGCCGGGGCGGTGGTAGGTGCAGTCCTCGGCGAACAGGGTGGGCAGTTCGTCCCAGCGGCGGCCGTCGATCACCTCGAAGAGTCTGGTGACGAAGTCCGTGCCGGACACGGCGAGCTGCTCGGGGTGGGTGGTGCTCATGCGGTCACGCTCCTGACTCGGTCTGCTGCGGTTGGCGCGGTGCGGGCCGCACCGCGTCGTGCGGTCGGTCGCGGCGGTCCATCTCGCTCCACTGGGGGAGCAGGCCGGGGACGACGACGGCGACCAGGTAGACGGCCCCTGCGGTGACCAGCACCGGCGCCAGCCCGGCGGCGGCGATCGCCGAACCGGCGAGGATCCCGCCGAGCGGCATGCCGGCCCAGGCGGCGGCCTCCGCCAGGGAGCTGACCCGGCCCAGCAGGTCGCGCGGGATGCGTTCGACGAACACGGCGCTGAGGACCGGGTTGATGAAGCCGGAGCCGAAGCCGCCGACCAGCGCCACGCCGATCACGCACCACAGCGGTGCGCCGAGCGCCATCGCCGCGAAGCGCGGCACCCCGCCGAGGAAGAAGCCCACCAGGAAGGCCGCCCGGCGCGGCACGCGCTCGCCGTAGGCGGCGGCCAGCAGCGCTGCCCCGGCGGCCGTCACCGAGAACGCCGTGCCGATCAGGCCGAGTTCGAGCGCCCCGTAGCCGTGGTCGTGGATCCAGACGGGGAGCAGGACGGCGCTGTACGCGGCGTCGACCAGGTTGGTCACGCTGACCATCGCGACGAGCGAGCGCACCATCCGGTCGGAGGTGAGGAACGTCCAGCCGCCGCGGAGCTGGGCGAGGTACGGCTCCGGCGCGGCCGCCTCCCCGGCGGGTTCCGCCGCCGGGCGGTGCCGCTTCGGGGCCCGGAGGCCCACGGCGACCGCGCAGACCACGAAGGACGCGGCGTCCAGCAGCAGGGCGTTCGCCGGTCCGGCCGCCCCGATGACGGCGCCCGCCAGGGCCGGCGCGATGATCATGGCGGTCCGTTCGGTCGCGCTGACCAGCCCGGTGACCCGTTCCAGCGGCAGCCCGGCGGCGTCCGCGATGTCCGGGCCGAGGGTGAACTTGGAGGTGTCGGCCGGGCCGCGGGCCGCCCCGGCGACGGCGACCAGCACCAGCAGCACCGGGAAGCTCAGCATGCCGGCCAGGTGCAGCAGCGGGACGAGGGCCACCGCGGCCGCACTGAGCAGGTCCGCGCAGACGCTGACCCGGCGGGAGCCGAGCCGGTCGATGACCGGGCCGCAGAGCGCCTTCGAGACGACCAGCGGGGTGAGTTCGCAGGCGGCCACCAGGCCGGTGCGGGTGGCCGAACCGGTGGTGGTGAGGACGAGCCAGGGGACGGCGATGGCGGTCAGCCGGGTGCCGGCCACCGAGACCGCGTTCGCGGCGAGGACGGGGAGCAGCAGCGAGGTGCTCCGCTTCGCGGTCGTGCTCACCGGGCCGCCCGCTCCGCGACCAGCCGGGCCATGCCCGCCGGGGTCGGGTCGAAGTAGAAGTCCCGCGGCGAGACGTCCACGCCGAAGGCCTGGTGGAGCTCGGCGATGATCTTCACGCCGAGCAGGGAGTGCCCGCCCAGTTCGAAGAAGTCGTCGTCCGCACCGATGCCCGCCACCCCGAAGTGGTCCGACCAGAGGCTCACCACCGCCTGCTCGGCCGGCGAGCCCGGTCCCCGGTACTCGGTCATCAGCTGCGGGCTGCGGACGCGGGTCCGGGCCGCGAGGGCGGCCGCGTCCACCTTGCCGTTGGCGGTCAGCGGGAACTCGTCGACCACCGTGATCAGGGACGGCACCGCGTAGGAGGGCAGCACCTCGGCGAGCGAGGCGCGCAGCTCCAGCAGGGAGGTCTGCCGGTGGTCCTTGCGCAGCACCAGGGCGGCGTGCAGCGCGTGACCGCCGGTCGGGGCCTGCGTCCTGGCCAGGTGGTACTGGGCGACGGCCGGCAGCCCGGCGAGGGCGGCCTCGACCTCGCCGAGTTCGATCCGGAAACCGCGGATCTTCACCTGGCGGTCGGCCCGGCCGAGGAACTCGATCGCCGGCTCGGTGCTGCGCACCAGGTCGCCGGTGCGGTACATCCGCGCGCCGTCGCCCTCCGGGTCGGGCAGGAAGCGTTCGGCGGTGAGCGCCGGGCGGCCGAGGTAGCCGTGGGCGAGGCCGGTGCCGCCGGTGTACAGCTCGCCCGTCCCGCCGGGGGGCACCGGCCGCAGCTCGGGGTCGAGCACCCGCACCCAGGTGCCGTTGATCGGCCGGCCGATCGGCACCGAGGGGGTGCGCAGCGGGCTGTCGAAGGCGTGGCAGCAGGTGTAGGTGGTGTTCTCGGTCGGGCCGTACCCGTTGACCAGGACGGTGCCCGGCAGGGCCGCCACCGCCCGGTCGGCGTGGTCGGCGGAGAGCACGTCGCCGCCGGTGAGCAGGTACCGCACCTGCTTGAGGTCGTCGAGGCCGTGGTCCACCACCTGGTGCAGCAGACCGGTCGTCAGCAGCAGCACGGTGACGCCCGAGGCGCGGACGAATCCGGTGGTCTCGGCGAGCGAGAGGTCGCCCGGCGGGGCGACCACCAGGCGGGCGCCGTTGAGCAGCGCCCCCCAGATCTCGAAGGTCGAGGCGTCGAAGGCCAGCGGGCCTATCTGGAGGAGGACGTCCTCCGGGGTGATCGTGACGAAGTCCGGGTCGACGACGAGCCGCACCACGCCGCGGTGCGGCACCATCACGCCCTTCGGGGTGCCGGTCGACCCCGAGGTGTAGGCCACGTAGGCCAGGTCCTCGCCGGACGGGTCGGCCGCGCGGACGGCCGCCGGTACCCCGGCCGGGGCCCGGTCGTCGGCGAACACGGTCGCGAACCCGTCCGGGAGGCCGTCGGCCAGCTCGCGCTGGGTGATCACCAGACGGGCTCCGGAGTCGCGCAGCATGAACTCGGTGCGGGCGGCGGGGTAGCGGGTGTCCAGGGCCAGGTACGCGGCGCCGGCGGAGACCACCGCGAGCAGGGCGACGATGCCGTCGACCGACCGCCGGGTGAGGACGGCGACCACGTCGCCGGCCCGTACGCCCCGCTCGACCAGCCGCGCGGCGAGGCGGTCGGCCTCGGCGGCGAGTTCCGCGTACGTCAGGGAGGTGTGCTCGTCGCTCAGGGCCACCCGGTCGCCGAACCGCTCGCAGCACCGGCGGAACCGGGCCGTGATGCTCAGGTCAGTCATTCTCTCGCTCCGTGGGTGAGGGTGGGTCAGCGGGTCGACGGGTGGAACCAGCCGTCCTCGTCGGGGACGCGGCCGCGGTGCAGGTCGGTGAGGAGCCGGTGCAGCGCGGTCGTCACCGGTCCCGGCCGGCCGTCCCCGACCGTCCAGCCGCCGTCCCCGTCCCGCACCCGGCCGACCGGGGTGACGACGGCCCAGGTGCCGCAGGCGAACGCCTCGGTGACGACGCCGGCCTCGCACTGCGCACGCCACTCGTCCAGTGCGATCCGCTCCTCCACCACCCGGTGGCCGAGGCGCCGGGCCAGGGTCAGCAGGGTGCTGCGGGTGACGCCCGGCAGCAGCGTCCGCGTCAGCTCCGGGGTCACCACCTCGGCCCGCTCGCCCCGCCCGCGGACGAGGAAGAGGTTCATCCCGCCCAGCTCCTCCACCCAGCGCCGCTCGACGGCGTCGAGCCAGACGACCTGCCGGCAGCCGGCGGCCTCCGCCGCCCGCTGCGCCAGGAAGGTCGGGGCGTAGTTGCCGGCCACCTTGACCTCGCCGGTGCCGCCGGGCACGGCCCGGACGTGGTCGCGGCTCACGTGGACGGCGACCGGCTCGGCCCCGTCGCCGAAGAAGCCCCCGGTCACGAAGGCCATCAGCAGGAAGCGGTAGGTGCGCGAGGGGCGCAGCATCAGCGAGGCGTCCGAGCCGAACATCAGCGGCCGCAGGTAGAGGCTGCGCGAGCCGTCGGCCGGCAGGAAGCCCTCGTCCGCGCGGACCAGCCGGTGGGCGGCGTCGGTGAAGGCGTCCTCCGGGAGCTCCGGCATGGCCATCCGGCGGCAGGAGCCGCGGAACCGCAGCGCGTGGTCGCGGGGGCGCCAGACGCCCGCCGTGCCGTCGGCCCGCCGGTGCGCCTTCAGTCCCTCGAAGACGACCTGGCCGTAGTGCAGGCCGAGCGTGCCGGGATGGAGGGAGAGGTCGGCGAGTCTGCTCAGCCGGGGCGCGGACCAGCCGTCCGCCTCCGTCCAGTCCATCACGACCATGTGGTCGGTGAACGCCTCGCCGGGGCCGGGTTCGGCGACGGCCGGGTGCGGCGGCGCGAGTTCGAGGTCGGTGGTCATCCGCAACTCCTTGGGTGAGGGGGTCTGCCGGGCGATCAGGACGCAGGCACTCGGGCCGCGCGGAGGGGGTCGCCCACCGCTCGGCCACCGAGTAT